>DDLV01000116.1 GCA_002340325.1 Glaciecola sp. UBA2563
GATTTTTCGGAGCGCCCATGGAAGGGTTTACAGCGACTTTCAAATCCCTAGCTTTTGTAATTGAATGGGCGGAGTATATTCAAACAACAATTAACGGGAACATAGCCTTTTAGTTTAGTACTAGCATTTGAAAAACACGCTTAGAATCACTAAATTAATGCCAACATGTTGGCTAATTAAATCCATCGATAATATTTCCTTATTGTCGAATACGTACATTATTAGTATAAGTACGAGCGTATTATGGTGTCGTTTTGACAACGCGATGTACGATACATATATAGAGGAAAGGTCATAAATTCATGAAAGTGCTGGGTATTGAGACGTCTTGTGATGAAACTGGCATCGCTATTTACGATAGCAATGACGGACTGCTAGCACACCAGCTATATAGTCAAGTCAAGACACATGCTGATTACGGTGGGGTCGTTCCAGAATTGGCGTCTCGCGACCATGTCAGGAAGATCGTGCCGCTAGTTGAGAGAACATTAGAACTCGCTAAGCTCAAAAAAGCCGATGTTGACGGTATCGCATATACCAGAGGCCCCGGGTTGGTCGGTGCGCTTCTGGCGGGTGCATCGATGGCAAAGGCATTGGCTTATGCTTTGGATGTGCCAGTGGTTGGGGTACATCATATGGAAGGTCATTTACTTGCACCAATGCTGGATGAAAAGAAACCTGAATATCCGTTTGTCGCGCTGCTTGTTTCTGGCGGGCATTCGATGTTGGTGGAGGTTACCGAGATTGGCAAATACACTGTGTTGGGCGAATCGGTTGATGACGCCGCTGGTGAGGCATTTGACAAGACCGCAAAACTACTGGGTTTGGATTATCCTGGCGGACCATTGCTGGCGAAGCTCGCTGAAAATGGAAAGACGGGGTGTTATCAATTTCCAAGACCAATGACAGACAGGCCCGGACTTGATTTTAGTTTCAGCGGACTGAAGACCTTTGCGGCTAACACGATACGGGCGTCGGACGGTTCGCCTCAAACAAAAGCAAACATAGCAAAAGCATTTGAAGAAGCCGTCGTAGATACGCTGCTCATCAAGTGTAAGAGAGCGCTTAAACAGACAGGGTTAACGCGCATTGTGTTAGCGGGTGGCGTGGCTGCAAATCGCTATTTGCGTTCTCAACTTGGTGAATTCGCGCAGCGCAATAAGATTGAAGTGTTTTATCCAAGTTTTGAATTTTGCACGGACAATGGTGCAATGATTGCCTATGCTGGCTGCATGCGTTTGGTGGCGGGTGAAACAACCGATAAGCGCGCAAGCGTTATGCCGCGTTGGCCAATCGACTCCTTGCACCCACCTTTGCTTTAGTCAATATGTTCATCATCATTCTTAAACCCATGCTCTTCCCCACTCAGCAAACGATAGATATTAGCGCGATGTTTGAGGATAATGAGTAGACTTAGCATTGCGACAGCGATAGTGAAATTGGGTCGATAAAGGTAGGTTATAACGGGTGCTACAAAGACCGTAACAATTGCAGCCATAGAAGAATAGTGCGTTATTTTCGCCACAACAATCCATGTGAGTAGTAGCCCTATGGCGATAGGCCAACCTATGGGCATCATCGCTCCTAACGCCGTTGCAACCGCTTTTCCCCCTTTAAAGCCAAAAAAGATTGGATACATATGCCCAAGACAAGCGCTGATGGCAACTATGCCTAGACTCCATTCAGGCAGGCCAGACCAGAACGCGAGATACGTTGGACCAGCGCCTTTCAAAATATCAATGATCAGCACCAGAGAAGCAGGTATTTTGCCTGCGGTTCGCAGCACATTGGTAGCGCCAGGATTTAAGGAGCCTTGTTTGCGCGGATCAGGTTTATTAAACAACTTGCAGATAAGCACGGCACTTGAGATAGAGCCGATAAGATAGGCAATTAGCGCAAAAAAAACTATCCAGCTAATCATATACACAGCAAATACATTTAGTTAAACTAACCACGTAAGTTAACAACCCAATTTGTGAATTCCAGCGCTAAGGCTAATTTTCTTAGTCATATTGTATTATGCAAGATACTGTTTTTATAAGGAACCTTGAAGTTCTGACCACCATCGGTGTGTATGAGTTTGAGCGCGCGCAGCCGCAGCGAGTCATCATGGATATTGAAGTCCCCACAGACTTAGTCGCAGCAGGGCTTAATGATAACTTAAACAGCACTATCGACTATGGCGCTATAGTATCATTGGTAGAAAACATCGCTCAACAAAACAACACAGAATTGCTTGAATGCTTTGGTCAACGGATATGTGATGAGATATTTCAACATTTTACGGTAGATCGACTAACGTTAACACTTCATAAGCCCGATATCATAGAGAATGTAAGTAGCGTGGGAGTTGTCCTACGCCGCACGAGACCAACGTGATATAACTGACCTGTAAGAGCGGTTGTATCTTCACGTTTTAGTATCAAAACCCTCTAAAAGGACGAGTTCATCGACGATGACTATTTACGAAATTATTATTCTTGCCATTATCCAAGGCCTGACTGAATTTTTGCCAATATCGAGTTCAGCACATCTAATATTGCCCTCTGAAGTTTTGGGATGGAATAATCAAGGGCTCGCTTTTGACGTTGCCGTTCACGTTGGTAGCTTATTAGCTGTCGTAATATATTTTCGAGAAGATATTATTCGGCTTTTAATTGCTTGGTTGCAGAACGGCTTTTCTTCTGCGCAAACGGTTGATAGTAAACTGGCTTGGTGGGTAATTCTGGGTACCATTCCAGCAGGTTTGTTTGGTTTTTTGATGAAAGACTTTATCGAAGTCTATGCGCGTTCGGCGCTCGTGATTGCAACCACAACCATCGTATTTGGTTTGCTACTCTGGTATGCCGATCACAAAGCAAAACAAATCAAAGAGCTTACTAGCATTGGATTTAGAGAAACGGTCATTATTGGTATCGCGCAAGCCATTGCAATCATCCCAGGCACATCTCGCTCCGGCATAACTATGACAGCTGGCTTGATGGTTGGTCTAACAAGAGAAGCCGCTGCCAGGTTTTCATTTTTACTCAGCATCCCGATTATTTTGGCCGCCGGTAGTTTTGCAACGCTTGATCTCATCGGGGAGGAGACAGCAGTAGATTGGGCCGCGCTTCTCTACGGTGCTGGCTTTTCTTTTGTAGCGGCATACACCTGTATATATCTGTTTTTGGGTTGGATTTCGCGCATTGGAATGCTACCTTTTGTGATATACCGACTGATACTCGGCGTGATCCTGCTTCTGTTCGTTTTTCTGTAGCGAATCACATGCGCGAGTCGTCGATAATCATTTTTCTAACGTCATCGATATTATGCAGTGTAGGGAGACTTAAGCGTGTCAGAAACAATTTTCACAAAAATTATTAATAAAGAAATTCCTGCCGATATCCTTTTTGAGGACGACAAGGTGTTGGCATTTAAAGACATTAGTCCCCAGGCTCCTATTCATTTTTTGGTAATCCCAAAAAAGGCGATTGCGACGATAAATGACATCCAGCAAGAAGATGACGCCGTAATCGGCTATATGTACAGGACGGCCGCAAAACTATGTGCTGAGATGGGCGTATCAGAACAGGGTTTTCGAACAGTCATGAATTGCAACGACGATGGCGGACAGACGGTTTACCATATTCATTTGCATGTTTTGGCTGGTAAACCACTTGGTTGGCCGCCATACCAGGAGAAGCGCAAAGTGTAGCAATCAAGCATTACAGCGTTGAAAATGTCAACAAGTTAAGGCGAGATACAAAGGGCATCTCGGCAAGCGAAAATATAAAGGATTATGCGACCTAACATATTTTTTTAAGGGCTGTAAATGTCTACACAAAACGCGTTGCTCACTATACTAGTGGAAAAGATCAATAATGACACGTTGGTGTTACCTACCCTACCTGCAATTGCGCTTAAAGTAAGAAAAGCAGCAGACGACCCAGACATCAATCTAAACGGAATGGCTGATGTTATTGGTCAAGACCCGTCGCTGAGTGCACGTATGATTAAGATTAGCAATAGTGCATTTATGGGTAGAGCAGTGAAAGTAACGTCTACTCAACAGGCCGTCACGCGTGTTGGCTTATCACAAGTAAAGAACATTGCGACAGCGCTTGCGATGGAGCAGCTTTTCGTATCAAAAAATGAAATCGTGAAAAAATATATGGCGTCTAAATGGATACAAATCACTGATTTGGTCGGTAACGCCATGGCGACGCTGATCACCTATCAAAAGCGAACTAAAAACAAATCATTAAGTTTAGACACGCTGACGTTGAGTGCGCTCATTGCAGATATAGGCGCGCTGCCCGTTCTAACCGAAGCAGAAAGGCATGATAGCGTTTTTGCCAATCCGACCTTTTTGGATGTCGCAATAGACAAACTTGCAGGCAGAATTGGGACCAGCATCATGCAACGGTGGCAGTTTAATGAAGTCTTTATTGAGACCGCAGATAAGTGGAGAAAGCTTGACTACACTCCACAAAGCCTTTCATACATCGATTTCATTCGGGTCGGCGCCGCGCTTTCAAATCAAATCGATGAGTCAGAGCAAGCACTTTCGCTAGGTCAGCAACGCGGCGTATTTTCTGACATAAGTGAGCTTCAATCGGACGAGTTTGTCGAGTTGCGAGAAAACGCAAAATCTATTTTTGCTTAATCCGTGACTTCTCAGCGGCGCTAGGCGTTTTCGCGACTAAAGGTTAATAAAGAAGCGCTTAGCTTTTTGAGTATATCAACAAACAATGCTAAGTCAGCATCCAATCTTGCACTCACTTGGTCTTTTGGGATGTCTTGGTTCTCATCTAACAGTTCGCTGTCGTACTTAAGACGTTTTATGTCAAACGTTGCGCTAATTACGCCATCAAATAAATTGTCAAAGTTTATCGCAAGTCGGTCTACCAAATGGCCAGATTTAATGTGAGAAAGCACATCATCGGCGAGTAAGTCATGGTTTTTAACTTTTATTGCAGCGCCATCATCTGCGCTGGAAATAAGGTCCATTTCATTTAGAATTTTTATTTGTTCTGGACACTCTTGCATAATCCATGATGTCAACAGCGCATGTCTTGATGTATCAAGGATGGGTACTACAGGAAGAGAATCAACGCATTTTCGTAGACATGCTAGCAACGTTTCAGCTTGGGCATCACTTGCAGCGTCAACAATTATGACTTGTTCTTCTTGTAGGATAACGGCTTTGATTTGTTTGGTTTTCGTAAACGCTCTTGGCAGCAATTTGTATGTTATGTCTTCCTTTAGTTCTTTTTGTTGTTTTTTTGAAACGGGAGAGCCCGTGTCCGTTTGAATTTTATCGATAACTGTTTTGAGCTCTGCATTAATGACAGAGGATGGCAGAAGTCGTTGCTCTATTTGCAAACTAATAACGATAGCTGTGTCGTTTGCGTGAAAAAGCTGGTCGCTTCCGTCCAGAACAGAAATAAATCCCATGCTTTGTATTTCTTGGGCGCCACAGGTGTGAAAAGGCATGCGTAAAAGCATGTCATTCAGCTCAGCTGTATTGATAGAAAATGGTTTGGTAAAACGATAGGTCTTGAGGTTCTTAAACCACATGGATGTCATCCTTTTGGAGGTTATTTGCGCAGTAAACTATTTGGAGTTTTCGAATGGACGCGCGAGGTTAGCAGGCTAAAACGCGTATGACAATTTTTTTATTCCAATCCGTAAAGCACTAATATGGTGCGGAATTCATGCATTAGCTTGACATCTTTTGGCGTTTGTTTCATAAAACTGTCATGGAACAACTTAATAATACAGGCGTTTTTTGTAAATGAGTCGAGTGAAGAAAATGTCACGAACGATTTTGCTGGTCGAAGATGAAGCGCCAATACGGGATATGTTGAGTTTTGTTCTCGAACAGGCGGGGTTTAATGTTGACGAAGCTGAAGATTTTGATGTGGGTTTAAAGAAAATTCGCGAACCCTACCCGGACCTTATATTACTAGATTGGATGTTGCCCGGCGGTTCCGGTGTACAGTTAGCCAAAAAGCTGAAACAGCACGAATACGCCAAAGATATTCCAGTGATAATGTTGACGGCCAGAAGTGAAGAAGACGATAAGATACGAGGTTTGGAAGCGGGGGCAGACGATTATGTCACCAAGCCGTTTTCACCAAAAGAGCTTATAGCAAGAATAAAAGCGGTAATGCGACGTGTTACGCCTACATCAAAAGAAGAGCCTATCCAGTTTAATGGTCTTGTTTTAGAGCCTGTATCACATCGAGTCACCAGTAATGAAGATGCTATTGATATGGGCCCCACCGAATTCAAACTATTGCATTTTTTCATGACCCATCCTGAACGTGTATATAGTAGAGAGCAACTACTTGACAATGTTTGGGGCACCAACGTTTATGTGGAAGATCGAACAGTTGATGTGCACATACGTCGCTTGCGTAAAGCGATATCACAAAATGGACACGATGCTCTGATACAGACGGTGAGAGGCTCTGGTTATCGATTTTCAGTGAAAACATAAATCCACCAACCGACACATTATGAGTACTGGCTAATTGCTTTTTGGCTGAAATATTGCGGTATCCATGAATAGTGCGTAATAATAGTGCGCAATATTAGTCATTCAAGACGTAATCAAAAATTGGGTTAATGGGCATGTATTATTTGCAGTCCTGGTCAAATAGTGCAGTTAAACTTCTTAGCTATTTTTTAGTATTTTTTATACTCGGATTATATTTCAATGATGTAGTGTTGTTTCTCGCTATTGGCGGGGCATTGCTACTTGCATTAAATTACTATCAGTTATTCGTTTTTACCAAATGGCTTTGGCAAAGCCGTACCATGTCTCCGCCTGAAGTGAGTGGAATATGGCGATACATATATGATGGTATTTATCATCTCCAACGCAGAAGTCGAAATAAACGTAAAACACTTGGACAATTAGTTAAGCGTTTTCGGGAAGGAGCGGAAGCGCTGCCAGATGCTGTCGTAGTGATTGACAACAACGCGCAAATTTTGTGGTGTAATCGCAATGCCCGAATCGAATTAGGTTTAAAGTGGCCAGAAGATAGTGGCCGTAGAATTGACAATCTCATTCGCAATCCCGCGTTTATCGATTATCTTCAAGCCGCGGATTTTCAATTTCCTATCGAGATCCCAGCACCAACAAACCCAATGAAGACGTTTGAATACCGGATCATGCAATATGGCGAAGACCAACTGCTCATGATTGTGCGCGATGTTTCGCGCGTATCACACTTGGAAGAAATGAGAAAAGACTTTGTCGCCAATGTATCGCATGAGCTTAAAACGCCGCTGACCGTCATTAATGGCTACCTTGAAGTGATTGATGTAAGTACCGACGGCAGCCCACCCATTTTAGAAAAAGCCGTCGCAGAAATGGGTGAACAAACGCGAAGAATGCAATCATTGATCGAAGATTTGTTGATCTTATCTCGTATCGAAGTCAGTTCTGAGCGTATATTTGAAAAAACCATTGATATGGGCGCTATGATAGAGCGCATCGCTTTGGAGGCATCTGCGTTAAATAAAAACAAACAGCATGAGATTATTTATGATGTTGAAGATGACTTGACGGTTTACGGTGTAGAAACTGAGATGCGAAGCGCATGTTCAAATCTTTTGTTTAATGCAATCAACTACACGCCAAACAACGGCACTATAAAAGTGATATGGCAGAAAAAGGTCGATGGTGCCTATTTTGCTGTGCTGGATAATGGGGAAGGTATCGAGGATAAACACCTTAGACGGTTGACCGAAAGGTTTTACCGTATTGATAAAGCAAGGAGCAGAAAAACTGGAGGTTCAGGGCTTGGGTTATCTATTGTTAAGCATGTCTTGCACCATCATAACAGCGTGTTAGAAGTGAAAAGCAAAGTTGGCAAAGGGAGTGAGTTTTCCTTTACCCTTCCCGTCGAATTAATCAGTGAATTTGATATAAATGAATAGGCTACATTCGCGTTTACTTTGCTTATTCATCATCCCGTTGCTCGTTATCACAGATACCGTTGCTCAGCAAAATAATGACAAGTTTACTGACAATAATAACAATTATGCTGAAAGAGCTGGGGTATACGGCACGATAACATCGGTTGGTTCTGATTCAATGGCGTCACTTATGTCATATTGGGCAGAAGGCTTCAAAAGACACTATCCGCACATAAATTTTCAGATACAAGCAACGGGGTCATCAACAGCCTCCCAAGCACTGACGCAAGGAACAGCAAATATTGGCCCCATGAGCCGTCAATTGAATGCCGCTGAAATCGCAAGATTTGAAAGAGTTCACGGCTATCCGCCTACTGTGCTAACAGTCGCAGTAGATGCGATAGGAATTTTTGTGCAGCGTAACAATCCATTGAATAAAGTCACGGTGCAACAGATTGACGCTATATTTTCGGGCACTCGATGGTGTGGCGCTGCACATCCAATCACAAGTTGGGAGCAGTTAGGTGTTGATAAATTTCATCGAAAGAGAAGTATCGAGTTATTTAGTCGTTCATCGATTTCGGGCACCTACGATCTGTTCAAAGAAAAGGCATTATGCGGTGGCGACTTCGTTGTTTTTAACAACGAGATGCAATCGTCAAAATCAGTCATTCAATCCATAGCAGCATCGATCGGAGGGATCGGGTATGCGGCCTTAGGACAAGCCACCAGAGAAGTTAAAGCGCTTTCAATCAGTCCAGATGGTGAAAAATACTTTGCACCCTCATATGAAAATGTTCAATCTGGCGCATATCCACTCACGCGATATCTTTACATAATGGTCAACAAATCTCCCTTTTCTCCATTGACGCCATTAGAAAATGCATTTCTACATTACATACTATCTCCTGAAGGTCAGACTATCGTCGTAAAATCGGGTTACTTCTCTGTAGAACAAAGTCTATTATCTCGTCAGATCAATCAAATAAGCACTAAGAAAGCAGTCGATACCCCTTTAAAAATAGAGGCCAACACCCCCTAAATGTGAAAGTTTTGTTACGACAAATTCATGTAACAAATATGTCATTTTTCTCCTGTAGCATCACCGACGTTTTTTATGGACTGATCTCATCTGGAGAATAATTACAATGAAGCTAAATGCAATGTTCAAGGTTTCTGCACTTGCAGCAACTGTCTCGCTAGCAGCCTGTGGTGGAGATATCAATATCTCAGAAGGCGACATAGTCGATAATAGCGATAACTCGCAAACTATTACAAACCCGCCCACCACACCAACCACACCAACAACACCCACAGACGATGCACCAGGCACAGTAAGCCAAAACTTATCTAATCAAGTAACTTCTGCGCTTGGGCAAACCGTTGAAGTACGCGTGCTTGAAGGTCGCATAACTGATGCAGATGCTGAAGGCGGCGTAGTGAGATTAACTAACGATAAAGTTTGGGCATTAGATGGTCCTGTGTTCGTTGGTAATGACAATGCAGATAGCGTAACGCTAGAAATTGAAGAAGGCACAATCATTTTTGGTCGTTCAGGAAGCGACTATCTAGTGGTCAGTCGAGGCTCTCAACTAGATTCTTTAGGTACAGCGAATGCGCCGGTCATCATGACATCATTTAATGATGTTGTGGGTGACGAAGTACAAGCTGGTCAATGGGGTGGCCTTGTTATCCTTGGTAATGCACCTGCAACAAGCTGTCCGCAAGACGGAACACCTTGTGCGATTCAAGTTGAAGGTGTGCAAGAAGGTGCAGTTTTCGGCGGAACGGATGATGCAGATGATTCAGGTACGATTCAATATACCGTGCTTAAGTATGCTGGTTTTGAGATTGCGCCTGATAACGAACTTAACGGCGTGACTTTCGGCGGCGTTGGTTCTGGCACTGAAGTTGAGTATCTTCAAGTCCATGCTAACGCAGATGACGGTGTTGAATTCTTTGGGGGCTCGGTAAGTATTAAATACCTAGTATTGACGTCTATTCAAGATGACTCAGTCGACTGGGATAGAGGCTACCGTGGTAACCTTCAGTATGTTTACGTTGAGCATGCGCCAGATAACTCGGATGCTAACCGTGGTATCGAAGGCGACGGTGACGGCGGTGACGGCACAGACTTCTCAGCACCTAAAGTCGCTAACATGACCATCATCGGTAACAACTTCGACGGTGAAGATGACTCAGAAGGTGTGTTGCTTCGTGACCAAACGGGCGCACAAATTATGAATCTACTTATTACTGGCCCAGAAGGTATGGGTGAGTGTTTGGAAATGGACACAGATGATACAGTCCAAGGCAACTTGACTGACGGTGACCTTACGATTTCAAACTCTGTTATCTCTTGTAGCGAACCTTTCAACTTCCCAGATACTGCGGTTAACTTGGAAACTTGGTTCACAACGACGCAAGCTGGCAACCAGCTAATCGCTTTTTCTGATAGAGCTAACCTAGGTCTTAACCAAGACGGTACGCTTACAGCAGAAAGCACATTAAGAACAGCAGGCGGCAACCCTGCGACATTAGACCCATTCTTCGATACTACTGAATTTGTTGGTGCGATTGGAGATACTGATTGGCGTCAAGGTTGGGCATTTGGCTACGGCGGTGGTACTGTGAACGTTGTTCAATCAGTATCGGGCTGTCCTGCAGGCACTACAACTATTCCTTCAGTAGACGGTACAACAAATACTTGTCAGCTTTCAGGTCGAATAACATCAAACCTTACGTTAACTGCAGGTAATTTCTACGCACTCGATGGCGCAGTTTTCGTTGGTGGAGATAACACTGATAGCGCAACGCTCACGGTAGAGCCTGGTGTTGTTGTCTACGGTGCGTCTGGTAATGACTACCTTGTCGTAAGCCGCGGTTCACAAATCGATGCAGACGGAACAGCGACAAATCCAATCACCTTTACATCACAGCAGCACGTTGCTAACGGCGTTGTTGCAGGCCTTGCAAATGGTGAAGCGGGTCAATGGGGCGGCATGGTACTACTAGGTAATGCGCCGGCAACTAGCTGTCCACAAGACGGAACGCCTTGCGCCATCCAAGTTGAAGGTGTGCAAGAAGGTGCTGTATTTGGCGGAACTGAAGCTGACGATAATTCTGGAACACTTCGTTACGTTCGTGTCATGCACGGTGGATTTGAAATCGCGCCTGATAACGAGCTAAACGGTATTACGTTTGGCGGTGTAGGTACCAATACAGTTGTTGAGTATTTACAAGTTCACAAAAACGCAGACGATGGTATCGAGTTCTTCGGTGGCGGCATGAACGCTAAATATGTTGTTTTAACTGGTATACAAGACGACTCAGTTGACTGGGATAGAGGCTATCAGGGTAAATTGCAATTTGTTCTTGTTAAGCATGCTGAAGATAACAGTGATGCTAACCGCGGTATCGAAGGCGACGGAGACGGTGGTTCAGGTACCGACTTCTCTAACCCAATGGTTGCTAACATGACCATTATCGGAAATACATTTGATGGTGAAGACGATTCTGAAGGTGTGTTACTTCGTGACCAAACAGGTGCGCAGCTTTACAACTTTGTAATCACAGGTCCTGATGGTATGGGCGAATGTTTAGAAATGGATACTGACGATACAGTACAAGGTAACCTAGCTGACGGCGGTATTGTGTTGGCTAACTCAGTGATTTCTTGTACCGAACCGTTTAACTTCCCAGACACAGCAGTCAACTTGGAAACTTGGTTCACTACAACTCAAACTGGCAATACTTTATTTACTGATGGTACTGCGGTTGTTGATGGAATCTTCACTATCGACACAACAGCGCCTCGTGCAGACTTATCAACCATTGACCCATTCTTTACAGATGTTGATTTCATCGGTGCGGTTAAAGACGCTGATAACAATTGGACTGACGGTTGGACTGTAGGTCTTTAAGCACGGCATAGCCGATACCACAATGCGCTGTTGCTACATGTTTGAGTCATCAGCGCATTGATGGTCCCTAGGAATGTAAATTGGACTTAAAGATTAACAGGTATGAGGTTAGTTATGTTAAAACCTGAAAACAGGTTTCCACTGAACTCGATAAGCCTGGCATTACTGGCAACTCTTGCAACGACGCCGTTTAATTTGGTGGCGCAAGAATCAGAGGATGAGGTAATCGATGAGGTTGTTACAACAGGAACACGCCTGAAAGGTACAGCAACAGCAGTACTCGAAGAGCGTAAAAATCAGGCATTTGTTGCTGACATCTTAGGTGCAGAACAAATATCAAGGACAGGTGATGGAGACGCGGCTTCAGCATTGCGCCGTGTTACGGGTTTAACGTTAGTCGACGGACAATTTATTTATGTTCGTGGTCTAGGTGAGCGTTATTCAAGCACTGCATTAAATGGTGCATCTGTGCCATCTCCCGATCCAACACGAAACGTTATTCCACTCGATTTGTTTCCATCGGATATAATCGAAAGCCTATCAGTTCAAAAGTCATACTCGCCATCAATGCCAGCAGCATTTGGTGGCGGTAGCATTGATATTAGAATAAAGACGATTCCAACAGAGTACACATTCAGTGTTTCTGGCGGTATTGGATGGAATACAGAAAACTCGGGCGATGCCTTTAAATACGCGGGCAATGACGATACGTTTGGCGCAGATGATGGCCTTAGGGCAGCACCTGCATCAATAGTCGCACTATGGCAAGACAGGTCTTTCTTTAACCAACAGTTAGATCCAGAAGTAGCAAGAAACTTGCTTCTTGACGTTAATCGCAACTATGACCCTGTTGAAGAGGACGTCGGTCCGGATGGAAGCTTCAATGTTACCATCGGGAACAGCTATGATCTTGACTCAAAATGGCGCATTGGCTTTCTTTCAACTATTGGCTATGACAAAAGTACGCAAGTATCAGAGCAGTTTGAATTAAATATACCAGGTCAGGTGCAAGGTCAGTTTGACCCTGACAACCCTGAAAACATTTTCGATGATATTCAATCGACGCAGACCAACACAAAATGGTCTGCATTGTTTAACTTCGGTATTGATTACGATCGCAACCATAGAATTGATTATAGTTTGATTGCGCTTAATGACACGGAAGATGAGATTCAGCTTCGCTTTGGTAATACGCAGAATATCCAGCTGCCAGAACGACGTGCTCGAGATATCTCCGTTTTGTATGAAGAAAGGCGATTGATCACTAATCAGCTCAAAGGCGTGCACACTTTTCCTAAGCTGAATTTCCTAGGGTTTGATTGGAAGTATTCAAACGGTCGGTCATATCGTGATGCGCCTGGTAATTTTGAAACGCGCTTCTTGTTGGAAGATGAAAATGGTGACGGTATCTTTGATACTAATTCTGAGATTAGTTTGACCAACGCAAGTACTGCAGCGCGTTATTCGTTTCAGATCCTGCACGATAGAGTTGAAAACTTTGGATACAACTTCACATTACCGTACATGACAGGTAATTGGGAAATGGAATTCAAAGCAGGCGCTGACTTTGTCGATAAAGCAAGAACATCTGACCTTCGTCGTTTCGATATAGACACGCGTGCATTTGCTGATAGTTCACTACTTGCTGGCAGCGTGTTTAATGACATCGTCAGTGATGAGTTGTTAACCGCTGGAAGTTTAACGAGTACGCCAATTCTTAGAAACACCACAATCGCAGGTGATGACTACGTTGCGGGCCAGAAAATTGATGCTTATTATTTTGAAGCTGATTTTTTCTATGACAGCAAATGGCGATTTACCGGCGGTGTGAGATGGGAAGACTACAGACTTGCAGCGGTGCCGTTTGATCCAGCATCAAATCAAATTGACTTGCCTGATGAAGCAGATAGAAATCAACTTGCTTTTCAAGAAGATGATTTTTACCCAGCGTTTGCATTGACGTATTTTATCAATCCAGATATGCAACTTCGTGCATCTATTGGTGAAACGGTTGTGCGACCTGATATAAGGGAAGTGGTCGAAGCAACCTTTATCGACCCGCTGACTGAATTTCCGGTAAGAGGAACGCCAGGGCTCGAAACCACATCAATCATTAACTATGATCTCCGCTGGGAATGGTATCGTGAAAACGGCAACAATATCTCTGTAGGTTTGTTCTACAAAGATATGGATAAGCCGATTGAATCAATACAGGCACCCGCGCAGGATGGACCGCCATTGGTCGTTTCAGCTAACGCTGAGACGGGTGAGGTTTATGGTGTCGAGCTTGAATTCTTGCAAGGATTAGATGTATTTGGCGGTGGTATTTGGGACAATCTTTTTGTGTCAGGAAACATCACCTTAAGTGACTCGGAAATTGAAATTGACAGGGCAGCTGTTGCTGAGCAAACTGGGTTATCAGCGGGTATTACAAATCTTACTCGTCGATTGACAGGGCACTCAGAATACGTCGTTAACATGCAGCTCGGCTTCGATGATGATGCAGGCGAGCACTCGGCATCGTTGGTCTACAACGTATTTGGCGACCGTATACTATTCCCTGGTCTAGAGCCATTTGATGATAACTTTGAAAAACCGTTTCATTCTTTAGATTTGGTGTATAAGTATTATCCGAACTTCAACACTGTTGTAACATTTAAATGGCAAAACATGCTGGACGAAGTGAAAGAAATCGAGTTTGATGGCGCACTGCGTAGGTCAGAGACGAAAGGAAGTGGCATTAGTCTCTCGGTAAAATACGATTTTAATTAGCGGTTCCTTTAAGAACGCTTGGTAAACTATCGAGATTGCGCTTTTCAGCGCAATGACGGTAGAGCTGAGCTTTAAAGAAGAAATGTCGTCCCGTTGAAAAACGGGACTTCTTCATTTTTAACAAAGGCCGAATCAAAGACGGCTACATTTCCTTAATTCTATACCTAAGGCTAATAGCTAAATTATTTATTTATTACACGCGCTAATCACGTCCTTTCTGTAATAAAACTGTCACCAATAGTTTTTATCATCCTCCGTCAAAGTTTTATCTCTTACATACACGAACGTTAGGAAACAATATGAAGCTGTTATCCGCTCTAGGGACAACGTTAGTTCTGTGTTCGTTTTCTCTTGCTGCAGTTGCTCAAGAAGACGAATACCTCGAAGAAGCTAACGAAATAGCAACAGAAATAAATGAATCTGCTGCAAACTCTCAAAACACCGTTGATAATATCGCCGGTCAAATCGATAGCAAAGTCCAAGACTACAAAACCTTACTTAAAGAAATTGAAGGTCTTGAAGTCTATACCGGGCAGCTTGAACGACAAATTGCAAATCAAGAAACCGAAATGGCAGACCTTAATGCTTCTATTGACGAAGTCAGTGTTATAGAGCGGCAGATAACGCCATTGATGATACGCATGATTGATGGTTTAGAGCAATTCATTGGCCTTGATGTGCCTTTTCTACCAGAAGAAAGAGCACAAAGACTTGCAGAATTAAAGGGGTTGATGGACCAAGCCAATATTGCGCCATCTGAAAAATTCAGACGCGTAATGGAGGCGTTTCAAATTGAAATGGATTACGGGAGAACTATCGAAGCGTACTCTGGTTTGATTGATATTGATGGCAACGGTGAAGAGTCAGCAGTAGATTTTCTGCGCATTGGAAGAACGGCTTTGCTCTATCAGACAAGAGACCAAAATCGTCAGGGTATCTGGAATCAACAACTTAAGCAGTGGGAGTCGCTTGATTCTAGTTATCGTTCGCAGGTTACAAAGGGTTTGCGAATTGCGAAGAAACAACTTGCGCCTGACCTCTTGATGGTACCTGTGGCTAAGACAGAAGGAAACTAGTCGATGAAAACCAGAATGATGAAATTGATAAAAGCTACGTCGATTATTTGTTTAGCAACCGTGTTTTCCCTCAGTGTTAATGCACAGGACGCTGATAAGGCTATTGACCTTGATGCGCTTCTCAAGCAATTAGAAGAAGGGCGTTTTGCGCAAAATGAACAAAACAAACAGCGTGAAGCTGAGTTTGCAGCTATGCGAGCAGACCAAGATAGAATTTTAAGAGAGACGACGTCTCGAAGAGATTCACTGTTGCGCACGTCTGAACGCTTGGAAACGCAGTTTGAAGAAAATGAGTTCAAACTTGCCGATCTTAATGGCGCTTTAGATACGCGTTTAGGCTCACTAAAAGAGTTGTTTGGCGTGTTACAGCAAGTAGCAGGCGATACCAAGAACAAATTCTATAACTCAGTTGTTTCTGCCGAAATTGGCGGGCGTGCTGAGTTTTTAGATGAACTCGCCCAATCGATGGGCAGTTCTTCTAAGCTTGCATCAATTGAAGAGATCGAACGTGTATGGTTTGAGATCCAACGTGAAATGACTGAATCAGGCAAGGTAAAAGCCTTTACCACAGAAGTCGTTGAAGCTGGCGGTGCTAAAGTTGACAAAGAAGTGACACGTATCGGTCCATTTGCGTTGGTGGCTGATGGTAAATACCTCGAGTATGACAGTGTTACTAACACCGTTGCTGAACTAATCAGACAACCTCAGGCTCGTTTCTTGAGTAGTATCGACGCTTTGGAAAGCTCAAGCGGTGATTTAGTTGCGTTTGGTCTTGATCCAACCGGTGGTTCAATTCTAGGTCTTTTGGTTCAGGCACCTAGTCTTAGAGAGCGAGTTGAAATGGGCGGCATTGTCGGTTATATCATTTTAATAGTTGGTGCAATTGGTATGGTCTTAGCGCTAATTCGCTTAGTCGGTTTAACCATGACGCAAATGGCCGTTAGCAAGCAGCTTAAATCAGACGAATTCAAAGATGACAACCCGCTTGGCCGTGTTATGCAAGTAAGAGACAAATACCCTCATGCTGACACTGAATCACTAGAACTTCATCTTACAGAAGCGATTTTAGGTGAAGTACCGCGACTGGGAAGGTTCCTGACGATTATCAAGATCATATCGGTTGTTGCACCATTGATGGGTCTACTCGGTACGGTGACAGGTATGATCATTACTTTCCAAATGATCACTTTGTTTGGTACGGGCGACCCTAAATTGATGGCAGGTGGTATCTCTACTGCACTTGTGACAACGGTACTCGGTCTTGTGGTTGCAATACCAACCACGTTACTGTACGCGTTCTTGAACACTCGTAGTAAAAACATCGTGTACATTCTTCAAGAACAAGCGGCTGGTGTTATCGCAGAGCGTGCTGAAAAGCACAACGCAAAAGCATAAGGTAATCTACAATGGAATTTCTGGAATCTATCAGAGATTTTACAGAGACCGGCGGTAACGTCTTGGTTTGGATAGCAGGGTTAATTTTTGTGATGTGGTTGTTGATTCTAGAGCGTATTTTTTATATTAACACTACACATAAAAGCTTTAAAAAAGAGCTCATCCAAAATTGGAATGACAGACATGAACGAAAGTCTTGGAATGCCGAACAAATACGGTCAGCCTATATTAGTCGCGTGAGTTTGCAGCTGAATTCAAGTATCCCCATGATTCAGGCGTTAGTTGCGCTATGTCCATTACTGGGTTTGATGGGTACAGTCACCGGCATGATTGAGGTGTTTGACGTTATGGCCATGACAGGCTCCGGTGATGCACGTTCAATGGCCTCTGGTGTATCAAAAGCGACCATACCCACAATGGCGGGTATGGTAGGGGCGTTATCCGGAGTGTTTGCATCCACATGGTTAAACAAAACCAGTAAAAACGAGCGGTTACATCTCGAAGATGAATTACGATTAGACAGAGAAGTGGTATAAATCGTCTAAGCAAAGGAATCAATAATGAAGCAACATTTTCAAAATTTAGTCGAAGAAGAAGAAGCCAATATCGATATGACGCCAATGCTGGATGTTGTATTTATTATGCTTATCTTTTTTATTGTGACAGCATCATTTGTCAAAGAAGCGGGTATTGATGTAAACCGACCAGATGCATCAACGGCGGTACAAAAAGATCGCGCTAGCATATTAGTGGCCATCAGTGCTGAAGGAAAGGTGTGGATAAATCGACGCCAAGTGGATGTTCGTGCAGTGCAGGCGAATATTGAAAGGCTCTATGCTGAAAATCCGCAAGGCACTGTGGTTATTCAAGCCGATCGCAAATCTACTACAGAAGTGTTGATTAAAGTCATGGATGCTGCTCGCGCTGCAGGCATTGAAGATGTTTCGATCGCCGCTCAAGAGCCATAAATAAACGAGTAACTAAACGAGTAACGAATTATGGCGAGATACCTTATAGCACTTGTATTAGCGGGCAGTATAACCTTAGGTTTGTTGTTCCTTATGCAGTACTTAATTAAAACGGGTGGTGGTGAAGCCATTGAACCTCCTCAAGGTAAAGTCTTGGACTTTGTTCGAGTGAAGCAAGAAGAGCAAGTCGAACAAAAAGATCGCAAGCCACGTAAGCCCCCTAAACCTGAAGAGCCGCCGCCGCAGATGGAAGCGCCACCTATGGAGTCAAGTGCTGCCGATGCTGGTGATGGCGGTATGAGCTTTGCTGCGGACGTCAGTGCTGATGTTGGTCTTGAAGGCGGTGTGAATCTTGGTGCAGGGGATGGTGATTTTGTGCCAATTGCGCGTCAGCAGGCGGTTTATCCTCGGCGTGCGATGCAGCGCGGAATACAAGGATACGTAATTGTCGAATTTACGGTGACGAAATTAGGAACGGTCAAAGATCCCGTTGTCATAAGCGCTGAACCAGAGGGCATATTTGAGCAAGCTGCAATCAATTCAGTACTGGGATATAAGTACAAAGCTAGGGTAATAAACGGTGAACCAGTGGATGTAGCAGGTGTGCAAACGCAAGTGACTTTCGAATTGAACTAGCCGTTGTTTAAGGAATGAATTTAGGTGTGATATACGATATGAAAAAGATGCGAGTATTTTCAGTATTTTCAATTCTCTCGTTTGCAGGGATTTTTCATCTGTTGTTTTCCATGTCGGTTGCAACCACGCTGTCATTTGGGGTGGTGACTGAGAGTGTTGCGCAAAATGCCCCTAAAACAAGGCGAGTACCTACATTAAGAGCACGTGTATATGAACAGTTAGCGAGAGCGCAAACAGAGAGTGAAGCCGGAAATGTCACCGGCGCAATTGAAATTCTCGATGACGTAAAGGCTAAAATTAGCAGTATGAACCCGTATGAAATTGCGACCATGTACAATTTTTATGGATTCATTTACTACGAACAAGAAAACTTTCCGAAAACCATTGAGTCTTTTGAGCTTGCTATTGAGCAAACGCCGATTCCAGTGGGGTTTGAGCAAACCGCGCTTTATAGTCTTGCTCAGCTGAATATGGTTGAAGGCGACTATAAAAAAGTTATCGACTATTTAGAAAGGTGGGAAGCGTTAGCGACTGGCGATATACCACCTCGCAACATGATTTTAAAAGCCCAAGCGCTCTACCAAGATAAGCAGTACAAGGACGCGGGCTCATTAATTGAAACCGCAATTGCTGCGCATGAAGCCGAAGGCTACTTGCCTGATGAAAATTGGTTAGTTTTGCAACGAGCCATTTACTACGAGCTCAAGCAACCGGTAAAAGTCAAAGACACCATCGCTAAGCTCATTCGCTTATATGACACACCACGATATTGGATCCAACTCGCGGGTATGTACGGTGAGCTTGAGCAGAATGAAAAGCAATTGGCAACTATGGAAATTGCTTACCAGAGAGGTTATGTCACTTCTGGTAGCGATATATTTATGTTGTCACAGCTATATTATTTCAACGGCATACCCTATAAGGGCGCTCGCCTCATGGAAGAAGGTTTATCGACAGGCGCGCTTGAGGAAAATCTACGTAACACCCGCTTCCTCGCGCAGTCTTGGCAGGCCGCGCGTGAAGACAATAAAGCAATCGATGCGTTTGAAGTGGCTGCAGGATTGTCAGAAGACGGTGAACTGGATGCACAGTTAGCACTACTATATTACAACAATGATAAATTTGATAAAGCGATAGAATCTTCAAATAGAGCCATTGAAAAAGGCAGTCTACGCAACGCCGGTAACACTTATATGGTATTAGGCTTGTCTCTTTATAACAAACGTCAATTTGCCGAAGCACTCGATACGCTAGCAAAAGCCGAAGAGTTTGCGCCGAGCCGCGCATCTGCCCGCCAGTGGCGTGGATTTGTTGAGCGAGAGAAAAATACATACGAAGCGCGTATTGCTCTGGAGAGTGCTGGTTAGAAAGCTCGTCATTGCGATGAAATTCTAATGCTGTTCGTTTAAGCTGGCTATCTAGCTGCGGCATGCTGACATTTAAAAGACGCTTTGCACCATCCCTGGTCGCTTCGGCTCGTGGGGTTCTCGCCACGGAGTGGATGCACGAGCACACTTTTAATTGTCAACATCCCTCCGCTAGGCGCATTGACGCTTAAACGAACAGCATTAGATGAAAATCGCAATCTCGTTGGGTGTTCCGCTGAACGGAAGTAGTTTTTAATCCATACCAGAAGCGGTCAGGAGGTCCCGTTTTCCAACGGGATGATGTTTCTTCGTAGATAAGTGTTACGTATTATTTAATATCAAACATCTTCTTCATTTGATTGGCAAACGCTATGAACTGTTCTTTCGCAGTGCGTTTGTGTTTCACTTTGGTGTCCGACATGATTGCCGTTCCAAGCAATCGGATGTTAGGGGCTTGCTTGCCGGCAATTGAGGCTGAACGATCTTTTACCGAGCTTAAAATGTTGTTTACTGACGTAGTAACGTTAACATCTTCAGGGACAAAAATGGTTTGGTCGCTCATTAGTGAAAAAATTTCAATCGTAACAGACGAACTTGTAAAAACTGCATTGGTAAAGTCGAGCTTTAAATTCCCCATGATGCAGTAGCATTTCATATAAGAAGGGACAATCCAGCGTCCAGTTTTTTCTGTGGTTGACAATATAGCTGTATAAGTAGATGCATCCTCTTGTGCTGTGGGGTCAATTTTTACAGAAAACGTTGTGTCTCGATGTTGTTTTATTTGTTCATCTTCTGATGGCTTTAAATCAGCCACTTCTTTAACAATTTCGTGATGGTCAGTGCTTGCTATCACAATGTCCAGACGCCTCTCAAATGCCTCTTCGGAGATCACCGCATGACTGTAGTTATAAATCAAGGTATCGATCGTTTCTTGTCTGACTTGTTCAATCGGTCGATCTGATAATATTACATTAGATGTCATTTACACTTCCCTTCTAGAAGATAATTCAAGCATCAAAATAAGGATGCCATGATATGCACACGCTAAACAATTTAGTTTTGTTACAAATTATGTGTTTAAATTTCTCTCACCGACATTTTTGCATATTACGGACCACAAATTAAACCCATGATAAAACAATCACATACGACATTTTGCAATTTGTTTTTTGGGCATAACCTTCACTTTTTGGTGTATTTGACCAATTTTTCTAAATGTTATTTCTGCCTAACAAACGTCAAAAACCACAATATTTCGCCATGTTTCTGGGTGTAGATCAATGTTCCTATCTGAGTAATCAAGTAATCTGTATCTGTTAATAATTATTTTTATGGGCGAAGAAGTAAATGCAAGCGCCGACATCACAGTTTTCAAATAAAGTTGAGTGGGCCGAGTTTATTAAATCGGGTGATAGGATTTTTATCGGTTCTAATGCTGCAGTGCCAAATGCGTTAATCGATAGTTTGATTGATGACGCACCTTACCTTCGAGATCTCGAAGTTGTGCATATCGGTACACAATCTCCTGATCGTTGGGCAGAACCAGAATATCGAGATAGATTCAAAGTCAACACGTTCTTTATAAACGGAAACAAAATCAGACAAGCTGTGGATGAGGGAAGGGCAGACTATACGCCTTGTTTTCTTTCGGAAATCACTCGGCAATTTACCAATGAAACGCTACCGCTTGATGCTGCGCTCGTAATGGTATCTCCTCCTGATGACCTTGGCTACTGTTCGTTGGGTGTGTCGGTAGATGTTGTTTTGGAAGCAGCTCGGAGTGCCAAACACATTATTGCCCAAATTAACCCCCTAATGCCGCAAACAAATGGACAGTCTTTTCTCCATGTTTCAGAGTTCAGCGCGAGTGTTGAAGTTTCTCAGGTGTTACCAGAACTGCCAACAACTTCTTATTCAAAGATTGTTCAGAGAATTGGCCAATATGTTGCGCTGCTTGTCAATGATAATGCTACTTTACAACTGGGTAATGGCAAGATCCCTGATGCAGTCGTTGATTACTTGCAATACCATGTGAATTTGGGGGTGCATAGTGAGCTGATCAGCGATGGTATTATGAAGCTTACGCAAAAAGGGGTAATAACTAATCGCGCCAAAACATTTCATCCGGGTAAAACGGTCACCAGTTTTTGTGTGGGTTCTCAAAACCTTTTCGATTTTGTGGACCAGAATCCACATATTGAGTTTTACCCAAGTTCATACGTCAACAAATCAGCGAATATTGCCAAGAATGACGATATGGTAAGCATTAATTCAGCGCTGGAGGTTGACCTTAGCGGGCAGGTGGTTGCTGACAGTATTGGCCATCATTTTTACTCGGGTATCGGTGGGCAAGTCGATTTTGTAGAAGGCGCAGCCAAATCCAAAAATGGCAAATCAGTCATTGCATTACCCAGTACCGCTAAAAATGGCGAGGTTTCCCGTATCGTTGCAGACCTCACAACAGGTGCAGGCGTGGTGACTTCTCGCGGAAATGTTCACTACATTGTCACAGAGTTTGGTATCGCCAGTCTAAAAGGCAAAAGTGTAAGAGAAAGGGCGCTTGAATTAATCCGCGTTGCACACCCTAAATTCCGAGAAGAATTACTGCTTAAAATACGCCAACGGTTTTGGGTGCCAGATTATCAAAAGCAATACCCAACGGATATTCCAGAACTAGGTGACGTACAAATTCAAAAGATAAACCTCGGTAATGAGGAGTTTTATCTGCGACCTCTGAATCCCGCTGACGAACGTAAATTGCAAGAATTTTTTTATTCTCATACCAAAGAGTCACTGAGATTACGCTACAACTTTGTTCCGCAGGGGATGACGCGAGAAAAGTCTTGTGATCTCGTGTCCGTAGACCAGACAAAAGACATTGCACTTACTATTGTAAAACAGGAAGGCTCAAAAATTATCATAGAGGCGGTCGGCAGATATTACCTTTATCCAGAAGCTAACGCCTGCGAAGCCGCTTTCATAACAAGAGAGAATCAGCACGGTAAAGGTCTCGCAAAAAGACTTTTAAATGAAATGATAAACATCGCGCAACAACGAGGTATTTCAAAAATGTTTGCAATGGTCAAAGCAGAAAACAAACCAATGCTAGCGGTTTTTGAGAAAAATGGTTTTAAACGAGTGAAAGGTGAAGACATCAAAGAAGTTGAGCTCGTTAAGCAACTGACAACATTGCAAACGGAGGAAACTATATGACTATCACGGTAATTTCTAACCCGGTGTGTGCATTGCATAATATGGATCCCGATCACCCTGAACACCCAAATAGGCTGCATAAAATTAACGATCAGTTGATTTCGTCTGGATTGGAGTTAGTACTTCGATTTGCCGATGCAAAGCCAGCCTCCATTGATTATTTGGAATTGGGGCATGATAGGGCATTTGTACAATCTATATTTGACAAAGCGCCAAGAGAAAAGTCTGAGCGCGTATGGATCGATGATGACACCATAATGATGGAACATACGCTAAATGCGGCATTATATTCAGCTGGCGCTGGTCGTACTGCTGTTGATCAAGTAATGAACAACGAAACGATGCAAGCGTTTTGCGCTGTCAGACCGCCTGGTCATCATGCTGGCTACTCCACATCTTCTGGTTTTTGCTTATTCAATAACATTGCGATTGCGGCAAAATATGCGCTGGAAACATATGCATTAAAGCGCGTCGCTATTATCGATTTTGACGTTCATCACGGCAACGGCACGGAAGATATCGTGCAGGGGGATGATCGCATACTGTTTTGCTCATCGTTCCAACATCCGTTCTATCCATTTTCAGGGACGGAATATACGGCAAGCAACGTGTTGAATATACCAATCCCAGCGGGCACTCAGGGCGAAAAGTACTTTGAGCTAGTTGAACCCTGGTGGGAGGCATTAGATGCATTCGCACCCGAGCTAATTTTTATCTCCGCTGGGTTTGACGCACATGCAGAAGATGATTTAGGTCATTTAAGGCTCGTCGAGGCAGATTATGCCAAAATAACCAACAGATTGATTGAGTTAGCGAAGAAACACTCGCAAGGACGAGTAGTCAGCATGCTGGAGGGCGGTTATGCCCTAAGTGCGTTGTCGCGCTCAGTTGTTGCGCATTTAAAAGCAATGCTTGTTTAACGGCACCTTCAATCACGTGTAAATCAAGATCTAACTATGACAGCTATCAAAGGAAATAGCGCCAAATAAAAATATGAGAATTGAATCTGGATAGAGCTGAATACGTACTACACTGAGTTAACAATAAGTCTTTGTAGTGCGAAAGCACTCTTTTATATTTATCAGGTTTGAAATTTCATGAAATACTCACCACTAGGAAGCTCTGGGCTTGAAGTATCTCACGTTTGCTTGGGAAGCATGACGTGGGGCATTCAAAATGATTTGAAAGATGCGACTGAGCAAATTGATTTTGCATTGGATACTGGTATTAATTTTATTGATACTGCCGAAATGTATCCCGTTCCGCCATCGCAAGACACGTATGGTGACACTGAACGCATCATAGGCCAGTACTTTGCAAAAAGCAGCAATGATAGAAACAATGTAATCATTGCAACCAAAATAGCAGGCGCAGGCTTAAAATATATTAGGCAAGGGACGATGATATCTGGCCGGACAATAACGCAAGCGATAGATGCGTCATTGGATCGGTTACAAACAGACTATATCGACGTCTATCAATTGCACTGGCCCAATCGTTTCTCCCCGCACTTTGGCAAGCACTGGCCGAATCAAGTGCTTGCGACTAAACAAAATGCTGCAAAAGAGCGTGAAAGAATGCGTGATATTGTAACGAGCTTAGGAAATGCTGTTGCGTCAGGCAAAATCAGGCATTGGGGGCTATCAGATGATACGCCATGGGGTATTCATACTTACCTAGAGATATGCAAAGAGCTCGGTGTACCAAAGCCAGTGTCCATTCAAAATGAATTTAGCCTTCTTCACGCAAAAGATTGGCCATATTTGATTGAGTCTTGTGTTTTTGAGGAGGTAGCGTATCTACCTTGGTCTCCGATAGCGGGAGGATTGCTGTCTGGAAAGTATCTTAACGGCGCACGGCCAAAAGGCAGCAGATACACGCTCACACAGCGTCAGGGATTGTTTAGAGACACAACCAATTGTGATGGTGCTGTTCAAGGTTATTGTGATATCGCAGAGCAATATGGAATGACACCAAGTCAACTAGCACTTGCGTGGTGTGCTCAAGTAGACGGTGTAACATCGACCATTATTGGTGCCACTACAATGACACAGCTTAAAGAAGATATTGAAGCCTTTACAATTGAGCTATCCCAGGATTGTTTGGATGATATATCAAAAATATTTAAGCAGTATCCTATTCCGTTTTAATAAAACTTTAATATTAACGCTGTAAAACGAGTGGATACGACTTAGGTAGTTGGTATGACACAAACAAATGAATCTATCGTCTCTGCAGGAAAACTACAGGGACTTCCAAAACCAGTGCGCTGGAGCTTATTACTCCTACTAGTGGCGCTGATGCTAACGGCTGTAGGATTGATCGGTGGCGGCTTCAAAACAGCGACTTCAGACCAAGCTGAACAGTTGTTTGAATTTGCATCTAACCCTGTTCTAGGTCTTATTATCGGTATGGTCGCGACAGCGCTGATCCAATCGTCAAGCACCGTATCTTCTATCATCGTCGCAATGGTCGCAGGTGGTCTGCCAATAACTATTGCCATTCCAATGATGATGGGGGCTAACATTGGTACGAGTATTACAAATACCATTGTCAGTCTCGGTCATATCGGTGACAAAGAAGAATTCCAACGGGCATTCAATGCTGCCACCATTCATGACTTTTTCAATATATTTGCCGTATTGATTTTTCTGCCTTTGGAAATGGCGTTCGGCATATTAGAGATGCTGAGCGGCGCAATGGTGAGCTTTTTTACCGTTGGGGCCACCGCTGGCGTTGATGGTTTTAATCCCGTGAAATTTATTACAGGACCAGCCATCGACGGAGTGAAGATGCTCACATCATCGTTACCCGTTGTGTATGGGGGTATCGCACAAATTGTCATTGGACTGGGCCTGATCATTCTCTCGATCACCTACATGGGTAAAATTATGAAGTCACTGATGGTGGGACGAGCCAGAGAAATTCTTCAGAATAGTCTTGGTAGGGGAGCGGTAACCGGCATATCTTCAGGAACTGTCGTAACAGTACTGGTTCAATCCAGTTCAACGACTACATCATTAATGGTACCGCTTGTAGGTAACGGAATCGTGACTGCACGCGCCATATACCCTTTTACGCTTGGTGCCAATATAGGCACTTGTATCACAGCAGTTATTGCGGCAATGTCCATAACCGGGCCAAACGCTAATCTAGCCTTGCAAATAGCCTTCGTGCATTTTAGCTATAACGTGTTAGCTGTGCTTGTCATCTACGGATTGGCATTCTTGAGGGAGTGGCCACCAAACCTTTCCTATCAGCTATCGTTGAAGGTCGCTGAACAAAAGTTTTATGGCCTTGCGTATATCATAGGTGTGTTCTTTATATTGCCATTGCTCGCCATTTTGTTTCTGGCTTGATGTTGTCTCAGACTAAACGCTAATCTTTAACATCCAAACTAGAACATATCGAAAGGTTATTCCGTCGTAAAACTCATGGAGTTAGCTTAAGCGATGCAGCTAGCTGCGGTCATGTTCACATGTAAAAGACGCTCTTCAACGTCCATATTCGCTCGGGCTCGCGGGGTTCTCGACACGAAGTGGATGCGCTCGCACGCTTTTACATGCAAACATACCTCCGTTTCGACGCTGCATCGCTTAAGCTAACTCCATGAGTTTTGTGGTGGGATTGATTTTTTTGCAGTAATTCTTTCTATATTCACAAGGTAAAAAGCAAAAAAAAAGCCGTGTAATTTACACGGCAATGTAGTCGGAATAGACAATAGATAATTAACAATGAACAACAAATCATGTTAATCGATTACAGAGTTTAGGTTAAATCTCATTTTAGCCAATACGCAGATGGTCTATCAGACTATGGTGGATATTTCATACTATCTACAGGCCACATTTTTACTCGGCTTGACCCTAATCAAGATTGTTTTTCGCGTTGATACCAAAGTATCATTTTTGGTTGCCTAGAAGAGGATTATTGTTAACAGGGTGACTACAGGTATTTAACGGAGACAAAATAGTGACTGCCAAAACTTATCCAGTACCAGAGGAATTGACTCAGGGTACGCATTTTAGTGATGAAGACTATCTAGCAATGTATAAAGAGTCAGTTACCGATCCCGAAGGCTTTTGGGGTAAACAAGCAGAATTGCTTGATTGGTATACTAAACCGACGATTATAAAAAACACAAACTTTGCACCTGATAGCTGCGAAATTAAGTGGTTTGAAGATGGTCAACTCAATGCTAGCTACAACTGTATTGATAGACATCTTGAAGAAAATGCAAAAAAAGTTGCGATCTACTGGGAAGGCGATAGCCCAGAAGATGAAGAGAAAGTAACCTATCAACAGCTTCATTACGAAGTATGTAAGCTTGCAAACGGTTTGAAAAAATTAGGCGTTGAAAAAGGCGACCGTGTCGCGATTTATATGCCAATGGTACCTCAAGCTGCGTACGCAATGTTAGCTTGTGCGCGCATCGGTGCTGTCCATTCAGTTATTTTCGGTGGCTTCTCGCCTAACGCGATCGCTGATCGTATCAATGACAGCGACGCAAAAGTCGTTATTACCTGTGATGAAGGTCACAGAGCAGGCCGTAGCGTACCACTTAAAGCAAATGTTGATGAAGCAATTGCAAATGGTGCATGTCCTAGCATCAGTGCTGTTATCGTAAATAAACTTACTGGTGGCGACGTTGCATGGAACGACGATGTAGACGTTTACTGGAATGACTTAGTAGAAGACTGTTCAGCACAGTGTGAACCAGAAGTCATGAACGCTGAAGATCCATTGTTCATCCTTTACACTTCAGGTTCTACAGGCACACCTAAAGGTGTTGTACATTCAACCGGTGGATATCTACTTTATACAACGCTGACCTTTAAATACGCATTTGATTACAAAGAAGATGATATTTACTGGTGTACAGCGGATGTGGGTTGGATCACAGGTCACAGTTACATGACGTATGGACCGTTATCTGCAGGCGCAACTCAGGTATTCTTCGAAGGCGTACCGACTTACCCAAGCGTACAACGTATCGCACAAGTTGTTGAGAAGTATAAAGTTAACCAGCTCTACACTGCGCCTACTGCAATCCGTGCATTAATGGCACACGGTGATACACCAGTTGAAGGTTGTGATATCTCTACCTTGAGAATCTTGGGATCTGTTGGTGAACCAATCAACCCTGAAGCGTGGGAGTGGTATTACAGAGTATTTGGTCAGAATCGTTGTCCTATCATTGATACTTGGTGGCAGACCGAGACTGGCGGTATGATGATTTCTCCGCTACCTGCTGCCACTGCGCTTAAGCCAGGTTCAGCTACACGTCCAATGTTCGGTGTACAACCAGCTTTATTTGACGCTGACGGAAATGCACTTGAAGGTGCTGTTGACGGAAATCTTGTTATCACTGACAGCTGGCCTAGCCAAGCAAGAACAGTTTATAACAATCATAAGCGTTTCATCGAAACTTACTTCAGTGCATATGACAATGTTTACTTCACAGGTGACGGTGCACGTCGTGATGAAGATGGTTATTATTGGATAACAGGTCGTGTTGATGACGTACTTAACGTATCTGGTCATAGACTTGGTACAGCAGAGATTGAGTCAGCATTGGTTGCACATGAATTGGTTGCAGAAGCGGCTGTTGTTGGGTATCCACATGACATTAAAGGTCAAGGTATCTATGTCTATGTAACACCGAATGAAGGTGTGGAAGCTAATGATGAGTTAACGGCTGAGATCCGCAAGTGGGTGCGTAAAGAATTAAGCCCAATTGCAACGCCTGACCTGATCCAATGGACGAAAGGCTTACCGAAGACACGTTCTGGTAAAATTATGCGTCGTATTTTGCGTAAGATTGCTGCGAATGAGTATGAGTCATTAGGTGATACTTCAACGCTAGCTGACCCTAGTGTAGTCGACAATCTTATTGATGAGCGATTAAATCGATAATTGTTAAAAAAAGGCGAGTACTTACTCGCCTTTTTGTTATCAGCTTGTTACACTGCCTTCCGATAAGCAACACCACAAGGAACAGGGTATGATATCTCTTCTCATTGCCGATGATCACCCACTTTACAGAGATGCACTAAAGGGTGCATTGAACGTCAATTTTTCAAATCTAACCATTCACGAAGCCGAAGACTTAAATTCAACAGTAGCTAAATTGGAAAATGAGGATGTTGACTTACTTCTTCTAGATCTTCATATGCCAGGCAGTAGTGATTTATTTGGTTTTTTGCATATTCAAAAACAGTTTAATGACTTACCAATTGCTGTTGTCTCAGGAACAGAAGACACCGCACTTATCTCAAAAATAATGGGATTAGGGTCATCTGGTTTCATTCCAAAAACAGCGAGTGCCGTAGAAATTGCTGAAGCAATCAATTCTATTCTCGAAGGAGATATTTGGGTGCCTGAGAAGCTTCGAGAGCAAATAAACCAAGTAGACGAAGAATTTACTACGCTAGCGGAAAACGTTGCAACATTAACACCTTCACAGTATAAAGTGCTTTGTTATATGAGAGATGGCCTTCTCAATAAACAAATAGGCTATAACCTCGATATCGCTGAAGCAACTGTTAAAGCACACGTGACTGCGATTTTCAGAAAGCTAGGCATCAATAACAGAACACAAGCGGTTTTAATTGCGTCTCAATTACAACTCGAACCACCTGCAAAAGAAGAACACTAGGGCCTCCTAATAAGATTGCTGGCACAGCTTTTGGTGTCAGCTACAGATCTACTTTACCCGTATAAACTTACTCATGCTCTGTAACAGCGTTCTCATTTTCGCTGGTTTGATTGGCTTTGCCATATAGTTAACGCCTTGTTCACTACACATTTTCATAAGATCATCACCTCGTTTGGCGGTAACAAGACAGGAAGGTAAAATTGTATTTTGCTGTTGCCTAATTTTATCAATAATTTCAAGACCATCTGGGCCTGGACCGAGTTGATAATCGACAAATAGAATATATGGGGCAAATTCGCTGGCGACTTCGAGTGCTGTTTCACAACTGTTGGCAGTTCTAACAATACAGTCCCATTTCTCAAGGACCGTCTGCATCGCATCTAGGTTCTCCTGTTGGTCATCGATGCATAAAATCTTTAACTTGCTAAATGATGACTTCAATGGGGATTTTATGACTTTAGCGACTTCAGGAGGCGGTACTTTTGTGAAAATTAGAGAGAAACAGGAACCAACGCCTTCTTTGGATTCGACTTTGATTTGGCAATTGAGTTGTTGTGAGAGTCGTTTTACTACGCCTAAACCAAGGCCAATTCCTTTTTCATCACTATTCCTGACGCGATAGAAGTCCGAAAAGATAGCTGCTTGTTGAATTTTAGGAATGCCGATACCGGTGTCCCTGACTTCTATCCACACTTTGTCTCTGATGTTTCGGACGGTTAATAGAACTTTACCTTTCGGTGTATATTTCACTGCGTTTGATGCAAGGTTTAGTACAAGTCTATAAAGATATGTTTTATCTGCCGATATCCAGCAGTCAGTCAATTTCGTGCGAAACTCTAGGTTTTTCTCTTTGGCTTTAATGGTTAGTTCATTGATAACTGGTGTTATGACTTCTTTTACATTTACGCTTTCTACAAAGGGCTTTAGTTCGCCTTGATCGAGTCTGGTGATATCTAAGATTGTACTGATTAAGTTTTCACTGGACACAACAGAATCTGAGAGTTTTCTGACGATTGAACGAAGCTCATCGTTAAGTTCAGCTTCTTCAAGCACTGTCATATATAGTTTGGCAGCATTCAACGGTTGTAAAACGTCGTGGCTCGCCAATGCGAGAAAACGCGTTTTACTTTCATTAGCACTTTCGGCTTCCTGACGTGCCCTAATAAGTGATTCTTCTAGCTTGTTTCTGCGTTCGATTTCCAATCTCAACTCGGCATTAATCGAGTGAACTTCCTCTGTTCGTTTGGCAATTCGTGCTTCTAGATCGATGTTTGATTCTTTTAATGCTTCCTGTATTTCAACATGTCCCGTTATGTCATTAAAACTTGTGACAAAGCCACCACCAGGCAATGGATTACCGACGATTTCAATTACTTTGCCATCGTCTCGTTGACGAATAAATCTGTGTGGCGTTCCATTACTAAGATGTTCGATGCGTTTGTTAACTTCCAAGTCAATTTCACCTGGTCCGCACTGCCCACGCAATACATTATGCCGTATTAATGGCTCGACAGGAGCGCCTACTTTAAGCAACGCATCAGGGTAGTTAAACAGCGCCGTGTATTTCTTATTCCATGCAACAAGGTTCAAGTTCTTGTCAATAACGCTTATGCCTTGGTCAATATTTTCTAGCGACGTTAATAGTGCGCTCATATTGAATTGCATTGCTTGCGTCGTATCATCGAAAAAATTTACAATTTCTGTAATATCGAGCTTTTTGCCCTTCACCAAACTATCTATCAACGCCTTTGCACTAGATGAGCCAACTACACCACCCAGGACGCGTTCACAGAATTGTAAAAGGCGCGCGCTTACCTTACTGTCATTTTCAAGAACAACCTGATTTTGGCGTTGATAGTCATCAAAAACTTGCTTTGAGCGTTGCTCGCCCGTAAATCGGGTGATGAGCGTTTTTACATCAGCAACTTTAACTTCATAAATCGTTTCAGTTTGCGCGGTGCTCAAATTAAACGGGTTGACAAAAATTTTCGCTTGAATGCGGTCGATGAATCTTGGTTTAGCCAGCAAGCTAAAGGCAATAAATGCAATAATATTAGCAATAAGGCTAACAATTGCGCCCTGACTCAACGCCTCTGTTTGATAAGCGGACGTAACGGGATTGAGTAAAGGCACCTGTAAGTACATAATCCAAACGACAAAACCGCACAACAAACCGGCATAGACACCCTGCGCATGCGCTTTTTCCCAATATAGGCCACCCACAATTGCAGGTAAAAGGTGAATCACTAAAGAAAATGCAAGAAGACCGATCGATGCCAACGTTGCATCATTTGTCATTTGATGTTGATAGATAAAGGCGAGAAGCAATACAAGAAAGATAATCACGCGCCGGATATTTTTTATGCGCTGCACTTTATTGACTGCTTGAGACGCATCATCTGTCATCATTTTAGGTAAGACGACATCATTGGTTAACATGGTACTTAAAGTAAGCGTGCCGACGATGATCATCGCGGTGGCGGCAGAAATACCGCCTAAAAATACAAGCACTTTGAGGCCGACGGATTCAGAGAGGATTGCAATATTAACGACATAAGCATCACCTTCAATACTCTGACCTTCAAACAATGCATTTCCTGCCATTGCAATAATAGGAATTGTTGCTGCAATCGCGAACAAAAATAAAGGAAATACAATACGCGCAGTGCGTATATGGGATAAATGGAGATTATCGATGACGGTGATATGGAATTGACGAGGTAAACAAATGATAGCAGCGCCTGCCATCAGTGTTTGTGCCCAAAATGAGAAGCTCGTAAAAGCTTCTAGGCTTTCATTGCTGTAGTAGTTGGTAAGTAATTTCGAATGCCCCTCGGCTTGCCACAAATGATAAGCAACGACGGCAACAAGTATTAAGGCAAATAGCTTAACAAGTGACTCAAATGAAATCGCTAGCATTAAGCCACGACGATATTGAGTTACGTCCGTATTACGTGTGCCAAAGTACATGGCAAATCCTGCAATAAAAATACTTGCCAAAATGACAATAAGTTGATTATTTTCTTGATTGGATACTGCGCTAAACGTGGTGCCAATGGCTTTTAGTTGTAATGCGATGTATGGAATAGTGGCCATTAGTGCTATGACTGTGACGACTAGGGCAACAACCTGCCTTTTGCCATATCTGGAACTTATGAAATCAGCAATCGTACTGATATGCTGTTTTTTACTAACGAACGTCAGTTTGTAAATGAAGCTATTAAAAACCACATAAACGATTATTGGGCCAAGCAGGATAGGTAAGTACATCCAGCTCGCTTCGCTTGACTGGCCTACCGCGCCGAAAAACGTCCAAGCCGTACAATAGATACCAAGTGCCAAGCAATAAACTAGCGGGTGCGACGTTAGCCACCTTGCAGTAGGGGTGCTTTTATCTCCCCATTTCGCAATCCAGAAAAGCAGTAATAGGTAAACAACAGATAACGCTAACCAACCGACAAACATCAAAAAACCTATAAAAAACAACAATCCGTGTTAATGTAACACGGTTACCTATTAGACAAAGAGGTTACGACCATAGTCGAATGCGATCAATTGAATCGCGTATCCATGCTCTCATTTTGTAAGCTGATACGCCTAACGGAGGTATGTTGAGTTTTAAAAGCGTGCGAGCACAACCACTTCGTGTCGAGGAGTGTGCGAGCCCGAGCGAACATCCGCTTCCCGTCGAGGAGTGTGTTCAGCGTCTTTTAAATACAGACATTCCGCAGCTTTAAAGCGTCGCGTATATAAACACTATACTGCGTTAGTTTTCAATTAAAGCATGACAATCAACTAGACATATTGCAGCTTAACAAGGTATCACCACATTCATTGTAACGCCTTCATTTACGTTAACCGCAAATTTTCCTTTTAATTCTTTTACGCGACTTTGCATGCCTTGAATGCCATTACCCGGCTTAATCGGTTCGGCTAGGCCGTTGTCAGAAATTTCTAGTTCAATTTGATTGTTTGTCTGTTCTACTGAAATATTCACGAAATTACCGTTACTATGTCGCAAAATGTTGGTCACCCATTCCTTACAGAGCATCAGCAGCGTCGATTCCAGTGACGCGTCTACTTTAACGGTAGAAATGTTCACTTCGGTGCGAAATCCAAGTCGCTGTAATTGTTCAGATAGTTTTTCAATACCGCCCCTAAAGCTTTGCAATTTTAATCCAGTGACAGCTTGTCGCACTTCGGATAAGGTGGTGCGCGACAATGCTGCGACTTCTGTTATCTCTTGCTGTGCCTGCTCCGTATTACCCTTTTGTAAAAGCTTCTCAGCGAGTTCTGACTTTAAGGCTAATGATGAAAGCGAATGGCCTAGCAAATCATGCATGTCTCTGGCAATTCTTTCTCGCTCTGCAATAGCTGCTAGTTGTTCCATCTGCTGCGCTTGCGCCTTGTTGTTTAGTCCATTGAGCGCTTCATTGCGACTAAAATGACCATAGATAAACAATGCCACAGTTATTGCAATAGAAGGGCCGAGAAAATAAATATGCAAGAGGTCAAAAGCATATGCGGCAATGATTTGTGAGGCAAGATTGCCCATCAAAAAACCAAACGCTGATTTAAGCTTAAAGTAATAACTCGATAAAAATGCACCATATCCAAACAGCGCATTTGTTCCTACATAAATGTAAGAACCAGCCGCACAAATTGTGATTATGCCAACAATTGGCAATGCAGTTTTGTTACCAACGGTGAACAACGCCCAGAAAAACGCGCCGATAAAACAAAGATAGATTAAAAGTACCGCTGCAAGATTGAGATCATTTAAAGGTGATGAACCTACAATCAGCGGTAGGAAGAAGAATGATGAGAACAATAGCGAGATATAACTCCACTTTGCGGTAGGGCCTTTTCCTAAAGGAACAGTAATTTCCGTGATGTGTTTTTTCACTTGTCTCTCCTGAATCATCTCAATAATACAAACACTAATTCGAGCTCGGGTACTTTAGTTAGGCGCTCTTTTTTTCTATGCAATACGCGTATGGTTACCCTGAGGTTAAGCAAAGATAAAGAGGGTAGAAATACCCTCTATTCTAGCCAAAACCGATTTTATGGTTGGTTACTTGCAATCAGTGACTGCGCCCAACCATAGTTTGGGTCAATGTTTAACGCATTGTTCCAGTCTGATAATGCTTCTTCAATTTTGCCTTGTTGCTGCATAATCAAACCTCTCCACGTATAGGCTTCCGCATAACCCCAGTGATAACTACTGTATTCATCGTCTTTAAAGGCTGCAATCGATTTAGAAAACGCCTCTACGGCATTGTCGCTATCGCCGCCAAACATGGGAGACGTATTCGCAGCGCCAATACCCTTCACCAGCAATACTCTGGGGTTGTTAGGTGCCAACGCTTCCGCTTCAGCGAGTTTTTTCTGTGATTTTGGGCCATAGTAAATGGCTTTGATTGGACTAAGTGCAATCTGATAGCCGTATACTTGTGCTAATAGCGCTTTAATTTCTGCATTTTCTGGTGTCGTTTCATCTAAGCTTTCCAACGCCTCCATTGATGAATCCAACGCATCTTTTGCTAGTTCGTCATTTCCAGTTAAATTAGCGCTTAAAGCCAATCTGTAGTTGGCCAGTGCCAACTCATAGCCTTGCAGGTCAGGACGTATAGCTTGTAGCGCTGCAATATCCATTGTCGACATGGCTTCTTCAATTTTATAGATATCAGCCTGGTCTGCAGCAGCATTGTTACCGCAAAGTAATCCAGAAATTAATAATACAGTTGTTGCAAATGATGTTGTAAAACGTGTCATGGGGTTTTTCTCCGTTCTGTTAGGACGGTGAAATTATCAGATATCCATGCACTATATTTTAGAGAGGTTTGTCACCAATTTGATGTGACAATTGTCATGATTTTTAACTATGTCTTGTCATTTTTAATATAAGCATTCAACTGTTCACATTGCCCATAACTATACCTTTATGCAGCTGATTACATTTGTCTGCGCTGTTAACGTTAATTTGTGTTATGTCGAAGAACAATTTAAGGAAATTGAATGAAAGAACTTAACGAAAATCAAATTAATATGGTAACCGGAGCTGGAGATAGTGAAGACTTTATCGCCGGAGCCATCGGTGGTACCTTCGGTGGTATGGGAGTAGCAGGCGCATATATGGGAGGTGCAGTATTGCTTGGATCGAATCCTGTTGGATGGGCAGTTTTAGGTATAGTTGGCGGTAGCGCATTAATTGGTGGCGCTTATAACTACTTCACAAATTAGGGCTAACGATCGTGAAAGAATTAGAAACACATGAGATTAATTCCATTTCAGGCGGCGTCGATGTAGGCGATATGTTTGCTTCCGGAGTTGGAGGTGCAGTAGCAGTCGGTAGCTTTGGTGCAGGCGCTGGGGGATTTGTTGGTGGGCCAGTTGGTGCCATCGGATTTGGCGTGGCTGGATTAGGCATCGGCTTCATTAGTGGTCTAGTAGCCTATGCATTCAGTGAATAAACTCAACAATTAGTATCAATATATAATAATAGGAATATTCGACATGACACGCACTTTTTACAATACATTTATGCACGCTTGCTTTTTTTTGACAGTTCCTACGGTGGCACTCGTTTATTTTGTAAATAGTCTAACGATATTGTGGTTGGTACTATTTCTTTGTCTAACCGTTATATTGCATTCTAGGCCGTATATTACTCAAAAAAATGCTCAGCAGTATTTCGCAATTAGTCCACTAAGTAAAAAACTCTTGCTAAGTGATATCGAACAATTAAGTCAAAATGAACTAAAAAAAATAATTCCTTTTAGAGTTTTTGAACATGATGACCGATTGCTAAATTGGCTTAAGAACAACTAAAAGATATTTATCAACCAAAAGAATAAGAACTATGAGCACCACAGACTACATCAGCGTAAATAGAGAAGCTTGGAACAAACGCACCAAGCTGCATGTCGAATCGTCTTTTTATGATGTGAAATCTTTCGTAGAAGGCAAAAATACACTAAACCAAGTTGAGCTCGAACAGCTTGGAAGTGTGAAAGGTAAATCACTCTTACACCTGCAGTGCCATTTTGGGCTCGATACTATGTCTTGGGCGAGATTGGGCGCAGATGTGACAGGTGTCGATTTGTCATCTGAATCCATAAAACAAGCTCGCGAGCTTGCTGAATCCACGGGAATTTCAGCGCAGTTTATTGAGAGCGATGTAATCGCGTTTGGCGAAAGAAATTCGAAGCAATATGACATTGTCTTCAGCTCATATGGCGCGCTTTGTTGGTTACCAAATTTAAATGATTGGGCAAAGGTTATCGCCAATGCATTGAGCGTCGGTGGCGAATTTCATTTGGTTGAATTTCATACGTTCAACGATGTATTTTCGGGGTATTCTTATTTTCCTGAAGAAACACCGTCGATCGACCAAGATGGCACCTATACTGAAAATTGTGATGGCGAAACATCCACCATGATGACGTGGTCGCACCCGGTAAGTGAGGTGATAACTGCGTTGCTCGAGGCTGGGCTAACACTAGAATCATTTAGTGAATATCCATTCAGTCCGTATAACTGTTTTGAAGGATTAGAATACGTCGAAGGCAAAGGTTATCAGATGTTGCACAAAGGACAGCAGGTTCCGCTACTGTATTCTGTTAAGATGAGCAAAACAACGGCTAGTAAAAGAATGGCGAGTAAAACAAAATAAACCGAATCAGGGTGTGCGATGATATCCATGAGAGATGTCAATCGTCATTAGCAATAACGGTTAGATAGACAAACAAAAATATAAACGGAGAGTATTAATGGGATATACCCAAAAGAGCATGGTCACAGCTGTTTTACTCTTTTTTCTTCTATCACTACAGCACAACATTGCATTCTCTAATGAGCAGTTACCCAACGTCATCATTTTCTACGCAGATGATTTGGGATATGGCGATTTAGCGTCTTACGGACATCCGATTGTCAAAACGCCAAACATCGATCAGCTAGCGAATGAAGGTGTGAAATACACACAGTTTTATTCGCCAGCGCCACTCTGTTCACCTTCTCGAGCAGGTCTGTTAACTGGCAGGACACCTTATCGCACAGGCATACGCTCTTGGATCCCAAAAGGTAAAGATGTGTATTTGAGTGAACATGAGATAACTATCGCACATCTTTTGAAAGAAAAGGGTTACGCTACCTTCATAGCGGGCAAGTTGCACTTGAATGGCGGTATTGAAATGGAGGACCACCCGCAAGTTGATGATATGGGCTTCGATTACGCTTTTATAATGCACGGAGGATGGGCAAAAAATTCGAAAGTGGAGGAGTCAAATCAGGAAGACACACCAAGATATGGAAAGCTTTATCCAGATAACTTCTATCGCAACGGCGAAGCGGTAGGAGCAACCACAAAATTTAGCGGAGAATTGGTCGCAGATGAGACCATTGCGTGGTTATCGGAACATGATTTTTCAAAGCCAGTTTTCGCCTACATACCTTTTTCAGAAGTCCATACACCGGTAGCTTCTCCACAAAAACATCTCTCTCAGTACGCGCAATTTCTAACCGATGAAGCTAAACAACAGCCAGATCTGTTTCATTGGGATTGGCATGATAGGCCACACCGAGGGCCGGGAGAGTATTACGCAAACATTAGCTTCCTCGACGAGCAAATTGGTCGGATTATTGGGTTTCTCAAATCTAAAAATCAACTCGACAATTCAATCGTTATTTTCAGCAGCGATAACGGGCCAGTGACAAGAGAAGTGAGAAAACCTTGGGAGCTCGGAATGGCAGGTGAGACAGGGGGGTTGAGAGGCCGTAAAGACAATCTGTTTGAAGGCGGGATCCGCGTGCCAGGGATCATTCGTTACCCATCTTTAATCGAGGGAGGTGCGATATCAAACGAGCCGGTTACCGCGCTAGATATTCTTCCGACATTAGCAGAAATAATCGGTTTTGAAGTCCCAAGTGACCGTGCAATCGACGGTTTATCTATTGCTAAAACCTTCAGCAACAAAAAACTGGAGCGAAAAAAGCCACTGATCTGGACGATCGATATGCCGAATCAGGATGATCCAGTTAACGAATGGGCAATACGTGATGGCGACTGGAAGTTAATTCTCACGAGAGACGAAATCCCTAAGTATTTATTTAATATTACTGACGACCCTTATGAAGTCGATAATCAAGTAAATAAGAGACCTGAAATACTAGCTGAACTACTGCAGCAGTTTGAAATTTACAGACAAGATATCGAATCTGACACCATTTTGATGATGAAGCAAAAATCAATGCAGTAGCTCGTGCGCATTCAGAAAATCAGGTATTTTTGTTGCCACTACTGCTGTCAAATTCACTTAGTTTGTCTTTTGCCCATTGGTTGTCGGGGTTCAGCTCAAGGCTTTTTTTCCAATTTTTCACAGCGTTATCAACTTCTCCCAGCTTGAATTGAAGATCCGCCTTAATGGACACCACGAACCAATTCTCCGGTTCTACCATGCTGCAAAGTGTAAGGATGTCAATTGCTCTGTGTGTTTGTCCTGCCTTGTCATATTTTTCGGACGCGCTAATCAGTTCATTGACGGTTATGCTGCCTTCGATATTTTGTACTTCTGTAGTTGCGGCGTCTAATCCAGCATCTTCATAAATCGCAACAATCCTTCCAGCATTTAAAACACCCTCTGCTTCTTCAATGCTTCCAACGATCGCATTTCGAACAACTGAGCGCGCTGTTGACCAACCATTTCGAGGGCTTCTATTGGAAAGGGATACTGAATACAACCCAGAGGCTGGGAATATATCAATTTCGGCAGAAACACCTGGAAATCCGCCATTGTGTCCATATACAAACTGATCGTTTAACTTACGTAGGCTTAACCCGTAGCCATAACCATTGTCAAAGCGATCCTTCTTCATTTCATCTAATGTAGCGAAAGAAACAATTTTGCCATTTTCAAGCGCTCTTGCAAAAGTGAGTAAATCAGCAACAGTGGAATAACCACCGCCTGCTGAGCTTCCTTTCATAACTAGGTAAGGATTTTCAATCCAGGTGCCTGAAGCATCCTGTTCATAGTAAGCAGTGGCAACGGTGTCATATGCATCATCGCCGTGATACCAACCTGTGTTTTGCATGCCTAAAGGATCGAGTATTTTGTATTGCACATAGTCGTAATATGTCTGGCCTGAGATTTCTTCAATGATAAGACCCAAAACAATATAGCCGGCATTGCTATAACCAAATTGTTTTCCAGGCTCAAACTGCAATGGGTCAGAAGCAAATTTATCTAAATAGTCCTGAAGTTCACGAATAGAGTTAGGATCGGCCTCTTCGAATGCTGGCGTAAACATATCACCCATTCCACTGGTATGTGTTAAGAGCTGTTCAATGCTAACCTTGTTCGCAATCGATGGATTAGGATAGTCTTGAATATAATCGGAAATGGTCTTTTGCAAATCGATGGCACCATCTTCATGCAGCAGCATAATCGACAGTGCCGTAAAGATTTTATTGACTGAAGCAAGGTTGAAGCGCGTGTCTGATGTTATTGCAGTGTTGCTTTCTATATTTGATATACCGTATGAACGATTCAGTAATATTTGTTCATCGTCTGCTATTACCCAATTCCCTGAATATGAATCCGATTGACCCAGTTGGTCGAGTTCCTGCTCTATTTTCTTGAAGTCAATGCGCTCATCATTGACATAAGAGCAACTAAAAATTGCTAATGCAAATAAGGGTAATACCAATTTTTTGAAACGTTCCATAGCTTAATCCTTTTCCCTTGTGGATGATGGTCTAATGAGGAAGATGTTAAGGGGATAGCATTAAACAAGCCAAAAACAATAATTAGCTTAAGCGCATGTTATTTATGGATAATATTTGTTATTTGATGAGAGCGCACAATCAAAATAAGTGTGTTCACAATTGAATTAGTGGTTTTGACCAATAAACTATAGTTTATGCTAAACACCTAAGTCGTGGGTAAATAAAAGGGCAAAAGTGATGAACAAATTATTGATGTGGTTTTCTGTCTATCTGATTGGGACATCCTCGATGGCTATTTTTATAGTCAGACTTATAACGGGTGAATTAGATCCTGGGTTTGCATATGCCATGACTATAATTTGTTCCATCATGAATGCAAGATGGTTAGTTAAAGAAGCGATGGTACTTAAAAATGAGGAAGAACATCACTCTTAAAGGTTTTGCTATTTCACATTTTTCTCGTACAACGCTATCCATTCATCAACAGACATTTTGCTAATTAACTCGCCGATAAGGTCAAACGGAATATCATCCATTTTCTTAAACCGTATGCAGCTCTTGCCCATATCCAGCTTCCGTTTTGCATGTTTAGGATATTCGGCAACAAACCAATCATGCAGTGCTTGGTCTGCGTAAATACCCGAATGATAAAGCGCAATGAAGTTTTTTTGTGACGCAATGTTAATGAAAGGCAACGGCAGCTTGGGGTCGCAATGATATCCATCCGGGTATACAGAGTGAGGCACTACCCAACCAATCATATTGTAGCTCATGGTTTCTTCGTACTTGTCAGGTATGTTCTGATTGATGACGCCTCTTAGTCGAATCATCGGGTCGACTCTATCTTCAGGTAATTTACTTATGTAGTCATCGGGTGAAGTAGCTTCAATTTTCATGAGACTCCCTCCTATGTAAACAAACAGTATTCGCAGATAATTACAATAACCGTGTCTCTTTTAAATTGCATCAAATAAATTTGTAAATAGATAGACTTATCAAGACTACGAGCATAATCGCACCCAAAACATTGAGAAATGTACTGTTTGTGTTTTTACCCATGATGTTAGTGTTATTGCATGCAATCAGGAGAAATACAACGGAAATGGGGAGAAGCAATGCGTTAGTGACTTGTGCTAATACGATAAGATTGAGCGGTTTGAAACCTAAGCTTGCAAGCGCGGTTCCTATGGCTAACACGGTCAAGCATGTCAGCCTAAAAAATACATTGTCTAAGCTATTATGCCATCCGAAAACACCGGCTACTGCATAGCCAGCAGCAAGTGGCGCAGTGATAGCACTTGTGATCCCCGCTGAAAACAACCCAATAGCAAAAAACATCTGTGCTGAATCACCGAGTAATGGTTGCAGTTGGCTCGCGATATTGGCGGTATTTAACGCAATACCTTGGGCAAAAAAGGTAGTGGCCGCGCAAGATACTATGGCAAGTGTTATAACGCCGCCGATGCCTATACTGGCGAAAAGTGGCCAATCTACTGAATGATGTATATCTAGTGTTTGTGAAGGTTGACCTTTAAGTTTAGTGGCGACAGATGCGGCGGCTTGCATACCTGATTGCAGATAAAGGTTATACGGCACAATTGTTGTGCCGATAAGCGCAAGTATAAGCGTCATCTGCGAAAAGTCAGTCTTAAGCGGGTTTAACCCTTTAAGCATACTAAGCCAGTTTGTTTCTGCGATGAACATGACGGTAATAAACACAATGCTCATTAGCCCGACTAACACTACCAAGGTCTTTTCAATAAGCGCATGTTTCTTCAGCAATAGTAATATCCCAGCAATGCATCCGATTACCAGACTCCACGCTTGAATGCCTAACGAGGTAATGGTGGATAACCCAAGAGCGGCGCCCGTTATGTTGCCGCCTTGATAGGTGGCATTACCTATGCCGATGGCGGTCACAATAAGACCACCTACAAAAAGTTTACCGATCCCGGTTTGCGTCAGCGACATCGCAGCCTCAGACAATCCTTTGCCGCTAAAATAGCCTAATTTCTTTGCCATCAATTGGATAGTGCAGGTGGCGACAATGGAGAAAACAAGCGCCCAAACAATTTGATAGCCAAGTGTCGCGCCCGCAATCGACGCTGTGGTAATAGTGCCAGGGCCGACAAATGCGGCGGTAATAATGATGCCTTGGATGCTTGATTTCATAAATGCTAATTCGTACCGAAAAGTGATAGCGTTTAAATTTATTAACGAACACCGGTTCGTTAATACCCAAAGAATGGGCAAGAATATTGCTTTACATGACTAGGTGGCAATATTGGTTAAACAAAGTTTTTGAGAGTTAAAACATACGACTCCCTAAAATATTAAAACATAACGTTAATTAAACATAACAATAGAATTATCACAACGAATGACAACGCAATTATCACAGCTGTACCAATCTAACAAGGATACTTTTTTCTTGCATAGTCAAGCGTATGTAGAAGGTGTAGTCATCGGCGCTTGCGCCTCTCCGGAAATACCTCTTCCAGACGTTTGGCTGCCGTGGACGATTAAACTCCATAATAAAATTGAAAATAATGCGCAGGCGGATAGGATTTTTGAAAAGTTATTCAACTATTTTCGTCAGGTGCTCGCTGGTGTTAAGCAAAATAAAGAGGTGTTACCAAAATACATTGTAGAGTCAGTATCCGAAGAAGGCATTATAGAAAATCGTGCAATGGAAGATTTTCTTTCGGGTGTTTTGTTAGCGCATCAGGCAAGTGAAAGTACCTGGCGGTTAGCGTGGGACAACATGGCAAAGAAAGAGCCAGAAAAAATGCAAACGTATACTAAGCGCTTAAAGCACTGCTTAATGATGTTTTCAACATTTGCAAACGTTGAACAGACTTTGGCAAAAGCGGAAAAGCTTAACAACCATGGCCTAATTGAAAAACTCCCTAAAATTGCCAAATCGTTGCCGGATGCTTTTAATACATATTTGAGTGTTTCAGACACACTCGTTGAGTATTTACCCAATCAATTTGAAACCCAATAGTCACTAGAGATTTAACACGCTCTAGTTTTCTTCAAGTGTACGCAGCGGGTGCATTCCCTCTACCATGCCCATAAATGGCGGGAAAATTGAATATCCAACAAGCGCCTGCATGGTCGGAGACATACTCCTAACGGTTTCTTTTGATAGCTCGAGCAAATAGTTTTCTTGCTGTCGCATATAGGCTTCGCAATATTGTTGCGTCACGGCAAATCGTGGGTTGGATGTTGTGTTTTTCCCTCCACCATGCCAAGTCGTGCCGAGAAAGAAGACGACTGAACCCGCGGGCATAACAGCGGGAAGCGTTTCACTGTGAGTCGCTATTCTCTGATCATCCCAGTGTTGGCTTTTTGGCACAATAACGGTTGCGCCATTTTCCTCTGTAAACTCATCGATCGCCCAAATAGTGGCAGCGCCCAACGGTTGTCTCGGTCGAGGGATTCGATAAAAAGCGTCATCGGTGTGCAACCCTTGTGGTTCTTCTCCCGGTAGAATATTAATAACTTGGCTCTGCGATAACAAAAAACCAGGTTTAAACAGTTTATCCATTAATCCAAGAATCCGCGGGTGTTCAGCCAGCATATCGGTAGCGCGTGTTTTTGACAGAACGTTGTAGAGCCTTTGCGTTTTTAATCCTTCAAATGCATTTCGCCCCGTTTTGTTGAGCAGTTGTAGACATTCAGACTTAATGCGGTCGCAATCATTACGCGAGATGAGTTCTTTTATAATGACATATCCATCTCGCATCAACGTCTCAAAATCCTTATCGATTTGAATTGATGTTCGGTCTGAAGACGGAGCTAACCGTTGATAGGTATTGGCATGGTCCTGATTGTTGTATTCATGAATATCATAACGCATAGACGTGTTCTCCAAACAAACTCACTTTTAAGGCACTAAAATGGCTTTTTCCACAAACAACCACAGTTGATTTAATAATTCAGTCGCATCAGGTCTCTCTGGCGCAAGTAACGCTTGTTCAATTGTCATTGACAGTCCGCCCATTAGCATTGCGACCATGATTGAAGGTGACAAGTCAGGATTTACCACGCCTTCTTTTTGTCCCTGAGAAAGGTTTCGAGCACCAAGTTCAAGCAGCGCATCCATGTGTGATTTTTCTATGTCCTGAACTTCAGGCTCACGCGCAAGTCGGCCGACAATAAGCGGTGACAATGAATTTGCGTAGTAGTAGTCAATCAATGCGGCCGTCCGCATTTTTTCGCGTTCATGCCAATCGAGCGAGAGTGATATTTTATCGCCAAGCGCGATGTTTCTTATTGGGACGTAAAACCTATCAACAACAGCGGCAATCAACCCCGTTTTCGAACCAAAATGATGGTACGCCAAGCCAATCGACACGCCAGCGAGTTTCGCAACCGCACTCATTTCCAACACGCCATCATTAGCGATAAGCTCTTTTTCCGCAGCATCAATAAGTTTGTTTGACGTCTCAACTTTCTTCATTTGCCAGTAGTACCAATAGATATAATTAAATTGAATTCAATTCAATATTATCGAAGCAAGCTATGAAGTCAAGGATTCTTTATTTTTTATGCAGGGCTTAAAGATGAATCTATACTTATACTTGAAAGACATCCTTTTCAGGTAAACCGTTGAACTACAGAGTAATAGTAAATTTAGTCATAGCGACCTTCATCTTTAGCTTTATCATAAAGCAAACTACTGCAGTTCAAGAATTCAAATCTGAAACACAAATGCTCGAATTTGTAGAATCTCTGGAAAACGATGAGGCACTATCAGAGTTCGAAAAGATTGATATATTCAAACCCATTATCGAGCAAGCAAACACACTTCAGTGGGATTCAGCTTATTTAGTAGCTGCGACTATCCAAATGCAGTTGCTGACATCTAGTGACAATATTCAAGATGCCATCAAACTTTTTGATGCCACTGAAACTATCGCGTCACAATCTCAAAATCCAGTATTAGCGCTGAAAAGAAAAGTCATTGCACTTGAAACCTGGGATGCTAGAGCGACGGTTGGCGACATCGAAGTTTTGATAGAAGAAATAGTGTCAGATGCCATGGCAATTAATGATCTGAACACGCGGGGAAAATCGTTGCTTGCTGTTGGTGTTTACCGCTATCTAAGTGGCGATTATGTTAACGCAATTGAGATGTACGATAGTGCATTTGTTGCTTTTGAGGCTGCAGATAATAAGAAACAAAAGGCGTATGTACTGACTTCTCTTGGAAACGTATCAACGGACAAGGGAGATCCACAAAGCGCGTTGACATATTTCACCAAAGCTCGAAAAATTGCCATTGAAACGGGTGACAGATTCCTTGAATCGATGCTTGAATTTAATATGGGAATGGCAGAAAAAGAACTGGGCAACTTGAAAGAAGCTCGTGAATATATGGCTTCCGCCCTGTTAATGAGTGATGAATTGAGGGATGAGGTGGGCGTTTTATATGCGCAGCTTGGCATCGCCTTTCTTGATGTCGACAATAACCAGTGGGCAAGTGCGCTTGAGTTGTTTCAAAAGGCCTTACCAGGCGTGGTTGCCAGTGGCAGTGAACGGCTGCATCTTGACACTCTATTAGGTATTGCCAAAAGTCAAACACAACTTGATTTAATCGAACAGGCAAATGACAACCTGATTAAAAGCAAGGAACTGGTAGACAATCTTAAAAGTGATGTAGCACACATTAATTATCTAAAAGTCGCAACATCATTGAATCATTATATCGGAAACCATGAGTTAGCGTATAACTTGTTGAAAGAGCAGCGCGATCTGGAAGAAAAATTCTTCGAAGAGGAACAACAAAAGCAACTGCAAAAATATCAGGTTGAATTTGATACTGTCTTAAAAGAAAAAGAGAACGCTGCATTAGTTGCTGAAAACCAATCACAACAGAAACGGCTTGAAGAGCAAGAAAAGATAAAAGAACTCAACCGAAAAATTATCATTCTATCTTTATTACTTGTCGTGGGACTTATTATCTTCCTCGTTGTCCAAAACAAAAATCGAGTCCACTTTAAAAATATGGCGTTACGGGATTTTTTGACGGGCGCCCCTAATCGCAGAGCAATACTGGACTATGCTAACTTGAGATATGAAGAGGCAAAACAGACCGATATGCCGCTTGCTTTTGTGCTTATTGACATTGATGAGTTCAAAATTGTAAATGATCGTTTTGGCCACAACATAGGTGACGAGGTGCTCAAAACGTTTGCTAATGCGCTTAAATCAGTAATCAGACAGCAAGACAGATTCGGACGATATGGAGGTGAAGAATGGCTATTGATACTGACTGATACCAAAGAGCCTTACATTGAGGTTATCTTCGAACGATTAAAAACAAAGGTAACAGAATCTGACATTGTCGGCGTCCCCAAGAACTGCGTGATCACCTTTTCAATGGGCGTAAGCTTTTATGACAATCATTTAGATAATTCTATCGAGGATAGTATTTGCAGAGCAGATAAGAATCTTTATAAAGCAAAGGCATCTGGGAGAAACTGTTTTATAGTGTCCTGAATCAACAAAGTACTACTTATTTTTATTTTGGTGTAAGAAACGGATGGTATTACAGGTCAATGCTGATAACGCCACAGCAACTTCTCAAACAACACAAGATGGAAGAACAACAAAGTAACGCTTGAAAAAAGCGATAAGGATAAAGAATGAAAACGGGGAAATCGTCTTTAAAAGATCTAGCAAAAAAATGGGGGGTGTTAGCAATAGGTGTTTCGTTAACCATTTTTTCAGCGATCATCTCTAACTATTCCATAGAAAAAAACAACGACGCAATCAACGATTTTGAATATAAAGCAGATAGAGCAGGTCAGTTGATCGCTGAAATTTGGCAAAACAGCCGTTCACTTGAATCGCGAAAAGATAACGCGATTACGCTCAATGTTATTTCCCCTGAGCATCCAAATACAATCTTGTATACGCAGGAAACGCTTCGTCTCCTCGGGCATGAAAGTGGCGAGCAAGATACTTTTGTTGCGCTAAATGAAGCGTTTGACAGTTACAAAGAATCGATTGGTGAACAGGTAAACGATAAATATTTTGAGCAGCAATCATATTTATCACTGGTGAAGGAAACCAAGGGAGATAATGATGTCTTGTTAAACTTAGCGTTATGTCTGCAATTCCTCGGCATTATTTTTGTGCTATCAAAAGGCTATTACTGAGGTTTTAAGCACGCACTGTTATTCTTCAAACACCTCTCGCCAATGGAGCGTTCTGTCGTCTCCCCTGTAAACACCAAATGTGATGATAGAGGATGGATCGTCATTGTAGACGCCATTGCCATCCCAATCATATTCAAGCCAAGGTGATGTGTCGTAGGTTACGCCTATTTCACCTCTGTTTCCTTGTCCAGGTGCTTGTACTTGAATGTCGAAGCTCAACCCTTGATTAACTCGGGTTGTACTTCCGATTACCGCAGATAATGCAGGGTCAAGGCTGATATTAAGGAGAGTGAAGTTACTCGGCTCTATCAAGCTGCAATCATCTGTGTTGGCGGTGACGAATGTACTGCCATCATAAAATTCAATTTTTACCGGTTGAGTAAGGTTTTCAGTTTCGGGACCAAAACTATTTTCTAATCGTTTTCGACCGAATTTCACCTCAATACCTGTAGGTGTTGCATTTGCAGTGCTTGATGCTGTAATGCCATCACTATCTTCGATATTATTTAAAACAAGCGTTTTACTAGACGTAAACGGAGCAACCCTAGCATTTGCACTGCGCTCGTAATAAAAATTATCATCGCTGGATAGCTGATAATGAAGTATTCCTCTAGGTAATGGTGATATTGTTGGCAGTGCAGTTAAATCGTTTTGACTAAGCGTTCCACTTGATATACTTGACACCACCGGAAGGGCAAGGGCATTGGCGCCTAGCGCCACATTGTCAGTTGTTGGCGCCACCATTGAAACATTATTAGCCATGAGCTTCATAAAGTCATTTACACTACCATCAGCGTCTTCAAAATAGTTTCTAGTAATACTACCTTGTTGATTAAAAGCAGTTATCTGTAAAACGGGATTCGTTAGGTATCGAATGGCGCCAATACTATTATCGCTCTCATTTCGTTGGCCGCTATAGGTCTCAAAATTAGACATCCCATTACAGCGAGAAGTAAAGACACCTTGTTCAACAACGGTTTGTTCAAAATGATGAGGCGTGAATCGTCCAATGTTAAGAGCATTTGAATTCACAATAATACCGCTGTTGCCATAATTTGCATCGCGTACTTGTGCATTGAGCAGCCCCACTTCTGAATAGTTTGCGTTTGTATAGGTTGATACGCCTGACAAGAACGCTGCAAGTGAGATGTTCTGAAAAGACGGGGTCACACTGCTTGTTATGGTTGTGCCACCATTCACGGTCAATACGCCGTCAACGCTATCACGAAGCGTAGGACCTGTTCGCTCAAGTCTCATTTGAAGCTGACCGGGAGAGTAGTTTGGCGTTACTACATCGGCTGCATTGTAGGCCGTGGTAATAAACTCAAAACTTTCACCTGCCTTATGCGTCGTTAACGTCGTTGATGAAGCGCCATCTAGGGGTTGAGCGCTGGCTAATGCTCGAATTTCAAGCCTCGCAGGACTTACCCAAAAGTTACTGCTAGTACCAGCGATATTGATATCTCCACTGGTAAAACTCGCATGTAGTCTGATTTGTCCGGCATCTTGATAGACTGCTTGCGGCAGGGCTGCAATACTTTGTGCATCGAAATTTAGCGTAACATCAGTGGTTGTTGGATGTTTGCCTACGATGTCGTTATTTACTTCAAACGCAAGTCCAGAATTACCTCCAGGTTGAATGTTTTCCTGCGATAAGGCGACAATTTGGTTGCCATTTAACAGCCCTTGGCATACGCCATTGGTGTTTTCAACTGCCTGAATGCGAATTGGAAATGATGTCCCTGCGACTTGATTAGAGATAGTCTGATCGGAGCCAGAGTTACCATCGAGGAAGCGAAAGCCAGCGTCAACAAAATTCATACTGCAGTTTTCAACACTGCCGTTGAGACAACGCGTGCTTTCAAGCGCTGCGACTGAAGCGTTTGCAATAGACAGCGTCACGTTTTCAGGCTGCGTGTAGGGAATATTAACTGTAGTAGTACCAACAAATGAAACTGGTACAGACACATTGTTTGTGCCTGTTGCCTGTACATCCAAGCTCACATTTGCATTACTCTCGATGCAAGTGCCGTTGTAAATCGTTGCGCACGCTTTGATGGTGACTGTTTCTGCATCACATGTTAAGCCTTCACCATCGTGAATGATTTGATAGTGATTAACTGCAGCTATGGGAGCATTGCATGTCATATCAGAGAACGAGCCGTCTAGGACGATGATGCCGGCATTTTCAGCGACATGACTTGATTCCGTATCATTATCCATGTCTTCAACAACACTTAAACCTACATTATTCGATGTTAATGAGCAGCGTTTTAACCAACCCCCGTTATTACCGAATCTACTATTTTGACTAGCAATTACAATAGGTAAATCACTCCCGTAACTTCCATTAAAATTCACACCGAAACAACCATCACTAGATCCCCGAACAAATTGATTCGAAAAGATAGTCTCAAAATTGATTCCTGCTGTGAGGTCACCAGATATACCAGGTGTGACAGCCATATAGCCAATGGTTTCATTATTCCCAAGTATTGCTCCTCTCGTTTCTACTCTCTCTATCGCCATCTGGAATGAGTTATTAGTAACATTTTGTATTGTTGTTGCGAGGAACGGATTAGAAATTGGAAACGGCTCGGATTCGTTGTTCATAGTTTGCAAGGCTGAAATCAAAGCGGGTGGTTGCGAGAATCCAACGTCAGCAATATTTACTGTGTCCCATTGAGCACCGGATATAAAAGTACCTTGATGTGAGGTTGTATCGATAGAACTCACGCGCATTTTACCACCAGATGGAAGCGCATAATCACCTTCAGTGATAGCGATAAAGTCAACAACCTGCGAGACATTGCCGTCTGGCGGGTTAGGGTTAGCCGATTCGGGCGATTCTACTTGGGCAATTTCAAACCCACTTGTTGTTACGTTTCTAATGCGTAGTGCAAGACGATCATTGTTATCTGCTGTCGTGGGGATGCTAAATATTCTGGGAACAGTTGAAAATGGTTCAGTAAAGCATACTTGTGAAAACTGTGGGAAATACGAAGTATTGTTTAGGGTAACGCGTCCAGCGACGACTTCATTGGGACCGCAATTTCGTGTGCTTCCATCGTAATTCAGTCCCACATTTTGATTATCATAGATTTGTTCGACATCGGTAAGAGTGATGGCCTCATCGAAAATCAGCAGCTCATCAATTAATCCTTCAAAGGCTTGGCCTAGATCAAACCCACCACCTACCGAATCCTGCTCCTGACCTAAAATAAAACTCTCAACATTAAGCGTGCTCGTACTCGCGTTAGCACAGCCTTGTAGTGCCTTATCAATGTACAAACAGTTTTGCGCGCCACTTCTTGTCCAGACGAGATGTTTCCATGTGTCACCAGCAATTGAACTATGACTTATGCTAGGTGGAGAGCCATCATTCAAATGAGGGCCAAAATTAGTGTGGCTGGGAAACCACATTAATAATTCATTGTTATCACCATCCGCAGCGCCGGAAACGACTGCTTGATTACTTGTTTTTGGTGTTTTGACCCAAACAGAAATACTGAAATCATTTATGCTACCAACAACTGTATTGTCTAGAATGACATAGTCAGAAATACCGCTTGCGCTTAAATCAACCGCATTACACACCTTGCCTTCAACGGGCTGGGTATTTATCGCTCGCCCATTTAAGCCATTAATACTATCAATGACTTCACCATCAACATTGTTGTACACAACCTCGTCAAATTGATAGCTTATCTGCGGCGTTGCCGCCGCTGCAGTGTTTGTTAAAAATGCTAATAGGATTAAGCTACATGCAAACGATTTGGCTAATGTCATCTCTAAACTCTATTCAACTAATATGGCTTTGTTTATCAACTAGAGAGCGTCTATTGCGTTTTATATCTGCGGTAAAGACGTTGTTACTCGCAATTAACAGCAAATAAAATAATCGAAGCAGCAAAAAATATACCAGACAATGGAACACAGATAAGGAATTGCACTATGGTTTACATTGACAGTGAAGATGCTTGGAGGTTTTCAGGAATGAGCGACCGAATTCTATGATATCAATATTGATCGTTGCTGCAGGCGCGTCGCGACGTATGGGGCGGCAAAAGCAACTTCTCAAGTGGAAAAACACAACACTAATAGGACATTCTATTGAACAAGCTATTGCGTCTAGCGCGGAGAATGTGCACGTAGTGCTAGGTTCAAATTATGCAACGATAGAAAACGCAATTAAGTCATACCCAATTAATATCTTAAGGTTCAATGAATGGGAAAAGGGTATGGGAAACACAATTGCCTACTCAATTAAAACATTGGTAAGCGGCACCATATTTGATGCGGCAGCGGGAAGCGCCAAAGATTGTGGACTAAAGAAAGGCATCTTGATTATGCTCGCAGACCAACCACAGGTTTCCACTGAATATTTAAATAAATTGATTAAAGCCTTTTATTCGCAGCCAAAAGGAATAGTCGCCACACATTATAATGATCAGGGAGATGGTGTTCCGGCGATTTTTGCTCAACGGTATTTTAACCACCTTATTTCATTAAAACGGGATAAGGGGGCAAAACAAATCATTCGAAATAGTCGTCATGATGTTTTTTCGATGACACCAAAAAAAGCGTTCATCGACATTGATACATATGCAACTTACTTGTCTATGCATTCATTAATTGGGAAATAAAGGCATTGAACTACTCCTCCAAAAATGTCGCATTTTTTCGCAGTTATAAATTCAAGTAACCCACAAAAACACTTTGCATAAACGTTGCCTTTGTAAACTTAATAAAGCGTTTCTGTAAACACAATTTCATACCTGCGTTAATAGCTTATTAAATCATTGATGCTGCTCAAAAGTTGAACACTTTTTGATATTTATTGTTGTCATTTAAAGATAACGTGTCATCGAATCTTAGCGTTTTTTAGCAATTTCTTAAGGATGAACACATGAAAAAAAGTGTAGGTTTAATCGTATTTAGCATGGCGTTGGCGTTAGGTCAGAATGCATTAGCGGAAACCAAATACAAAGGGACCGAAGACACGGTTACCACGCGAATATGTTTAGCTGCCGCTAAAAAAGGGTTTGATGCTGCAGAAAAGCTGTTTAAAGCTGAAAAACTTGCTCGCGCTTCAAGCATCAAAAGTATTCAATGCAACGGTATGAGCGTAGCTGAGTTTGCAAATACTTATTATCTAAAAGATACAGAAACCAAACTTGCATTGAACTCATCTCAAAAATAGTTATTTTTGCCTTCTTGTCATGAAGCGTCCGCAGGCGCTTCTTGGTTACATTTCAAATCGATTGTGTATCGCATGTATTCAATCTGCCGTAATTGCATTTATTCAAAAGAAAAACCATCGTCTCAACGACTGTAGAGTCTGCTATCCTTTATCTATTGTTTTTCCTAAACTCAGATTTTAGTAAGGCAGCAAATGATAAGAGTCTTCTACCGGTGGGAAGTAAAACCTGAAAATTTTAAGACCTTTAAAGATGTCTGGCGTACGACCACAATAAATATTCATAACATGGTAGATGGCGCCCATGGCAGTGTTCTAATGGTCGACGCTGAACACAGGTCAACCGTAATCACCATGGCAAAATGGGACTCTATCGATGTTTGGAAAGAGTTTTGGGGTAATTCAAATCCCCAAGAAATGTACAAAATGAATCAATTAGCAAAGCGTGTATCGGTAGAGGTGTTTGAAGAAATTGAGGACCAAACACAATAGACGTTATATTTTAATCAATTCTTCCTCATTTACCGTATTTCTATTCGTTACGCATATCTGCCGTTCTTGATTTCTTATCCAAGTTGAATGCCTTTTTTCGTTAGCGTATTAAGTACGCTAAACCTGAGGAAAATACATGATCAGTTTCAAAATTAATGGCAATCTGATCGAGACAGATGCCGCTCCCGATACACTGCTACTCGTCTACTTACGTGAGATTGAAGGCTTGACCGGCACAAAATATGGCTGTGGTGCCGCTATGTGTGGCGCATGTATGGTGCATCTTGATGGTCAGCCTATGTTCTCGTGCCAGCTGCGCATCGCGAACGTCCAAGGGCGAGATATCACCACTATCGAAGGTATGAGTGAAGCTGGCGATCACCCTCTTCAAAAAGCGTGGGTTGATGAACAAGTACCGCAATGTGGCTATTGCCAATCTGGTCAAATCATGCGCGCCGCAGCGCTACTAGCATCTAACCCATCGCCAAGCGAACAAGAAATCCGCAGTTGGATGAGCACAAACCTCTGTAGATGCAGTACCTACAATCGCATTGTGAAAGCGGTGCAGCGCGCTGCCAAGGAGATGTCATCATGAGTGACTCGTTAGGCATTTCCAGGCGATTTTTTCTAAAAGCGGGCTCTGCCGCAGCGATTGTGCTGGCAACAGGTGGTTTTAGGATGGTCGCATATGCTAATGAAAACGGAGCAGCAAATAGCAGCGCAGATATATTTGCGGGCTGGGTAGAGATAACGCCAGATAACCAAGTGCACATCTTATTTCCATCTACTGAAATGGGGCAGGGCAGTAATACGGCACTTCCGCAGATACTGGCAGATGAATTAAATGCTGACTGGGAACAAGTCGTTGTTAAGCAGCTAAACGAAGATGACAGGCGCTATGGCAACCCAGCGTTTGGCAATATTCTCTACACCGCAGGCAGCTCGGGTGTTTACGCGTATTTTGAACCGCTTAAATTGGCCGGTGCTCACTTAAGAGAAATGCTTAGACAGCGCGCTGCGAATGAATGGCAAGTTGACGTTGCCAGTGTTACCAGTGAGAACAATCTAATCGTTCACAAAGGGACGAGTAAGAAAATGTCCTATGGTGACATTATCGCATTGCCCGATTTTGCCAATACCGAATTAACAATACCCGTCACACTCAAACAATCCGCCGACTACACGCTTATCGGTAAGCCGGTACCCCGCATGGATATTCCCGATAAAACAACCGGTAAAGCGATGTTCGCAATAGATGTACGCGTGCCGAATATGCTTTATGCGCAGGTAGTGAGAAGTCCTGTTGAAGGTGAAACCGTTGCCTCAATAAACGACGCAAAAGCGAAAGCTGTAAAAGATATTGTGGACGTTGTTGTACTGCCCGATGGCGTTGCAGTAATTGCTAAAACCATGCATGCCTCTCAAAAAGGCCGAGATTTACTCGATATCACCTGGACAACAACATCGCCTTTTCGAAAGTTCAGCAGCAGCGACACCCTCGACCAGTATAAAAATGCTGCGCGTAGTGAGCAAACAGGTGCAGATTGGAAAATAGTTGGTGATGTTAAATCAGTTCTGAATCAATCGACGCGAAAAATCGATGCAATGTATACATCAGACTATGCCTACCATGCGCAGCTAGAGCCAATGGCCTGTGTTGCCAGCGTTGACGAAGATGGTAAAGGCGCAGAGATTTGGGTGGGCACACAAACACAAAGCTGGACAACGCACACAGCAAAAACAGTGTTAAACACAACACAAGATCGAATCAAATTGAATATGATGCAAATGGGCGGCGGATTTGGGCGACGCACTGAGCTGATGCAGAACTATGTGCGCGATGCCTTGCTATGCTCAAAAACAGCGAAAAAGCCGGTAAAAGTCGTTTGGTCTCGCACTGACGACATTAAGCACGGCGCTTTTCGCCCCGCTGCTGCGCAATACATGCAAGCAGGGTTTAATAAAGAAAATGCAATGACAGGGTTTTATCATCGCGTCGCTACACCATCGGTGATCGAGTACTTTAACCCGATTCGCTGGGCACAAGTGAAACCCAATGACATTATTTCAATGCGAGGTGCTGAGAGTAAATTCTACACCATTGATAATTTTATGGCCGAGCACATAGTTACCGAACGTCATGCGAGGGTGTTACCTTGGCGAGGTATTGGCGCTGCTTACACTAGCTTTGCATCAGAAGCGTTTGTTGATGAAGTCGCAGCGAGTGCTAATCAAACGCCGTATGATTTTAGAATGGAACTTTTAAAAGATAACCCTAGTGGCAAAGCGCTATTGGAAAAAGTCTCAGACATGGCTGCAAAAACTCCATTAACCGATGGTCGCGGGCGCGGCATTGCATTTGCTGGATATGGGGATACGCAGTCGGCAGGTATTGTTGAAATTTCCCTGAATGAGTCCTCAGGCGCAATCAATGTTCACCACGTGTGGATTGCTGTGGATGCAGGTAAAATCATCTCGCCTGATAACGCACATAACCAGATAGAAGGCGGTGTTTTATGGGGAGTAAGTGCTGCATTGTATGAGCGAATTACCATAACAAACGGTGAAGTCGATCAGGATAACTTCTTTAACTACCCGATACTGCGACAAAATGCTGCGCCAAACATTGATGTTTTCATCGCGCAGAACGAAGAAAAACCAAAACAAGTTGGAGAAGCAGGCAATCCTATGGTTGCGCCTGCCATTGCAAATGCGTTTTTTAACCTAACTGGAAAGCGCATAAGGCATCTACCGTTTACTTCGGACCATGTGAAAGTAGCGTTAGGCTAGCTACTCTCTGATATTGTGTTAAACGGCGTAAGTGACAGCTTTCAGAGTTTTAATGTTATTTTAATGTTAAGTTAAGTTTCTATTAAGACTACTCAACTACTCTAATTATGTCGTCATAAGACACTAATAAAAGACAAATATTGGAGATAGACATGAAAAAACAAATTATAGGTACAGCAGTCATCAGTGCATTATTGGCATCAACGGCAGTTTACGCAGCGACTAGCTCATCAGTTGTCTCAGCTATCACAGCAGAAGAAGTAGAAAAAGCTCAAATGGCATGGGGTAACGGCATTGTAAAAATCGGTAAAGCAGAAGATCCTCGTGAAGCAGCGATAAGCCACATTGATAAGTTCTATGCATTTGGTTCAAGTGACGTATTGTTCAAGCCAACCTTGGCAGCAGAAGACCAGTTCAGAGGTGATGAAAAAGAAGCGCTTTCATACTTCATCGGCCAAGATATGGAAGAGGATAAAGGCTTCGCATTAGCGCCTTACACCAACGTTCGCTGGGAAAACGAAGGTATCATTGTTGACGGTGATTCAGCAATGGCGATGGGGAACTACTTCTTCACTACAACAGAAGGTAATGAAGTTAAAGTAGAATACACCTTTGGCTACATGAAAGATGAAGATGGCAACGTGAAAATTAACCTTCATCATTCGTCGCTTCCTTATAGCGGTTAAAACAAGCTGATTTACAAGGAAAAAATAATATGAAATTGAACAAGGTAATATTCGCAATCTCAGCAAGTGTATTAGCGTTAGGAAGTAGCTCGGTATTCGCATCATCAATAGACGACGATATCGCTAAACCAGCCCAAGGAAAAGCGCTAGTATATGTTGTACATACTGACAGGTTTGATGCAGGTAATTCAGTTGCCATGGTCATCAACGGCGATTACATGGGGCATATGACGGCAGGTAGCTATGCGAAAAAGGAAGTTGAGCCAGGTACTGTTGAGTTGCTTAGTCGAGGTGAAAACAGAAGCTCACTTAATTTCGTCGCTAAACCAAATGAAACCTACTACATCAAAAAAGTTGTACGTCCTGGTGAGTTTCAATCAAGATCATATTTGATCATGGCTGATAAGGCTGAAGAGGAAATAGCTCAAAACCAGATCATGCAAGGAAATCAAGTAATCTCTGGTTCCTAAACCAGAACTTGCACTAGGTAGGATATAGGTCTATATCCTACCTATCACCGAAGTAAATTCCCCATAATCATGAACATGAACAAGCCCAGTATTTTTCTGTTTTCCCTGCTGTTTTTCGTTATCGAGAATTCTATGGCGAGCACATCTGGTGTCCATGGTCCTAACGTCAATCACGATGACCGAAGTATGCAGCTCAGATATGCACTTTCCCCCGCAGATCAATCAATTCAAGACGATAACTTGGCATATCGGTTTCACTACCAACATGCTATCAATGGTAAATGGCGTCTTCGAGGAATTGTGCAGTATAGAGATAGAGGTGATTTCGAATATGATTATTTGCGTGCCGAAGCGCTCTACAACTTCAGAAAAAGAGACGCTGATGGCAACTGGTCAAGTGGTGTTCGATTTGACATTAGAACAAGAAGAGGTGACAGACCCGAGATGTTCTCCATTAACTGGTCGAATCAGTGGGACCTTACAAATGATTGGCGCGTAAGAGGGATTATCAAGTTAGATCGTGAGTTTGGAAGTGAGAGTGCAGCATCAGGAGTATTGTTCGAAACGCGCTCAAGTGTTTCGACTAGGTTAGACAATGGGCTTCGATTAGGCCTTGAAATGTTTAATGAATTTGGTCAACTCAATGATTTCGACAGGTCAAATGAGCAAGTACACCTTCTAGGCCCAATGGTAGGTGGAAGATTTTCCGAAAGACTCAAATGGGAAGCAAGAGTGCTCGCGGGCTTAACATCAGCTTCGAGAGACCATAACTGGGGTTTTCGCGTAAATTATGCATTTTGAACTACAGTTGTATTATACCTGTTCGAGTTAAAAAGGAAAAATGTACAAGCAGAAACTTATCTTATTTGGCTTGATCACTAGTGTTGTGCTTTTTTTTACGCTAGGTTCTCTATTATTTATTGCTAACAAGATTGAGCTAAAGAGTGAAAAAAATATATCTGCTCAATCTCTTCTGTTTGAATATACAGAGCTTTCCAACACATCCTATCGCTTTTTTAAACAGCTCACAGATGAAAAAATTTTCAGCGAAGATGCAAACCAGGCAGAGATAAGAAACAAGCGCCAGTTCATCAATGAGAGTTTGTCAATCATCAAACAGATAGAGGAGTCACAGCAATCTATCGACCCTAGACTTATTCAGTACCAAGAACAAATATCATTAAAGATTATGGATATCGATGAGCAGTTCCAGCTTGTTTCAATGGAGCTAAACGAAACTCAAAACAAGGCACGTCTCATCAACATACTCGAGGTCATGATTGATCAGGAATTTCGAGAAATCATTGATGCAGCGATAAAACAGCAGCGAACATTTGTATCTCTTTCAAATGCAGATATCATCAATTTAAACGACAATATTGTGTTGTTTGCATACGTTCTTCTTTTTTTATGTGCTCCGTATATCATCATCAGCTGCATACGCTTATTCTTTTCATTTTATGAACCCATTGTTGCAATAAAAGAAGGAACAACAAGCATATTAAATGGGAACTACGAACATCCCATTACTGAGAAGTTAGACAGCGAATTCTTGAGTGTTGCACAACTCATTAATGAGCTTGCCAAGCGCTTACACATCAGAGAGCAAGAGATAGAACAAAACCACGAACGCTTAGAAGAAACGGTAAGATCGCGCACCATTCAGCTCGAAAACGCAAATGAAAAGTTACAACATGCAGACGCGGAACGAAAAAAATTCCTCGCTGATATTTCACATGAGTTACGCACGCCTTTGACGATCATTAGGGGAGAGGCGCAGGTATCACTTCGCTTAAAAGAAGCCAACATAAACGATCTAAATGCATCACTTAACGTTATTTTGTCTCAATCAGTTGCATTGAGTCAGCTGGTCGATGATTTATTACTATTGAGCCGTGCTGAAAATGATGGTTTAACGATGTCATTCATCTCTTTTGATTTGTTGGACTGCGTGCAGGAAGAAATATCAATTTGGCAGCGCAAAGTCAAAACACGCGTTTTTAATTTTGATTTAAAGGAGTTGAGCGATACTAGTGTTATCGCCGATAGAAGTCGAATACAGCAAGCATTATCGATATTGCTCGATAATGCAAATAAGTATTCTGATAAAGACGGCACAATTGAAGTATCGCTATCAGAAACGCGAAATGTTTTCGAATTGAAAGTTACCGACTATGGAAAGGGAATAAGTGAGTCAGAGCAAAAACAGATTTTTAATCGCTTTGTAAGATTTCATCGTTATGAAGATGGGACCGGTATTGGTTTAGCTATTGCAAAAACAATTGTAAATGCCCACCAAGGCACCCTAACGGTGTATTCGAAACCCGGGCAAGGTTCTACATTTACCATTAAACTTCCCAAAAGGACAATGGAATGAAAGTAATCGTAGCGGATGATGAAAATCAGTTGTTAATGTTTTTAGTGAGAGGGTTGACAGCGGAGGGTATCGAATGCAAGCCCGTAAATATCCTGAGTGAACTTATTTCTGAAATTGAAACGTTCCAACCTGACGTTATTGTATTGGATAGAATGTTTGGTTTTGATGATAGCCTTTCGATATTACCCAAGATTAAACGGTTCGGTAATCCGATGGTCATTTTACTAACGGCCCTTGATGAAACCGATGATAAGATTGAGGGGTTATTAAAAGGCGCAGATGACTATCTATGCAAGCCTTTTGATTTTGATGAATTGCTTGCCCGCATCAACGCATTGTTCAGGCGCAAGAATCCAACGCCGGGATTATATAATAATCAAACCATATCGATTGGTGATGTAAATATTTTGCTCAATGAAAGGCTTGTTGAAATTAATGAAGAAGAGATCAGCATGTCAAAAATTGAGTTTGATCTCCTGCATTATTTGGTAAAAAACCAGAACAAAGTCCTCAATCGGGAGCGTATTCTCAGTCGAATATGGCAAATGAACAGCGATCCTCAGACCAATATTGTCGACGTTTACATCAGTAAACTGCGCAAAAAGCTTGAACAAAGTGACGTTTTTATTCAGACATTACGCGGCAACGGTTATCGATTGTCGTTGAAGTGATCATTGTTCGCTAGATTGAACTCCTAGATTGTACAAATCAGGCATCTTTGATGCTATATCTGCTTATTGGTCAATAACGTCTGAATTTCCGTATTATCAATATAAAGTGCTAAATCCAACGCTGTCATTCCATCAGGTGCCTGAATGCTTTTGTCTGCACCATTACTCAAAAAATGTTCAACCATTTTGGTTGATTGGACATAAACAGCTAGCATTAGAGGTGTCCAACCGTTAGAGGTTTTTTCATTGATGTCGATGCCTTTGCTTAGTAAGCGGTTGACCGCTTCGCCTTGCTGTTGAATCGCGAGTAAATGTAAGGCACTGAGACCATCAACATTGCTAGCGCGGAGATCAACATTGAACCGGTCAAGGTATTGCAAATAACGACTGCCTTGTTCCATCATTGCCATATAAGCGATAAGTGCTGTGTTGTCGCCAAATCTTAAAATTTCTCTGTTTACTAGTGAGACATCATTTGAGTTTTGTTCAAATAAATCAAGCAAATTAATGACGGCAAAAACTTGTTCTTCGTACTGGCAGCCATTTCCTTGACTTAGTGAGCTAAGTTCGCGAACTTCTTTGTTAAGACCATTAATCTTCATTAGCTCATATGCAAGGTCAAAACGCAAACACAGATTACTCATCGGGTCGTTTTTTATAAGCAATCGATAAACGCCTACAAGTCTGCGATCATTTGTACTTCTCAATATTTCAAGATATTCTCCCATTCCAATCTTGTATGCTCGCAAATTGGATTTGTTGAGATTATCCAGTGGAATTAAACCTTCGAATATTTCTATGGCTTGTTCTAACTTTCCTTGCCACGCATAGATCCGAGCATAGTTGATGATATTCCAAACGTTTTGCTCTTTTTCATGTTCAATAGCTAACTTGGCATGCACCATTGCGCTCTCAAAATTACCTTTATATGCTTCATCATGTGCCAATATCGCATTTGCCCATTGATCATTAGGATCGATAGCCAACGCCATTTGTAAAACACTTCTGCGCTTGGGCAGTGATTGATTCATTCCTTCTATGCGCGCGTATGCACGCGCTAACTCAGCATATGCTCGCAGCTCTCGAGTATTTTGTGAAATTAAGTAATTAGAAATTTTGGCTGCTCTCGCGGCTTTCGCTTTATTGCCACTGTCGTTAAGCCTTATGGCTCTCGCAAGTAAATCCTTTTCCAGGTCGGCTTTTGATTTTCCGCTAAAACCAATCGCCCTAAACAACGCATCTCTATCACTGTTGTCCAAAACATTTTCAAGTGTGTTATCCGCTATGGGGTTAGTAGCAACTTGCTGAGAAAGAAAAAGGGATGCCTTGCCAAGTTGAAACTTTTTATTCTCAGTGTTTACTATCTCGATTTTCTCTAGTGAACCACCGGCTTTACTTACAATATCATAGAGCAAGTGGATATCTTCTATAGCAGTGGTCTCTGCCGCTGATAAAGCAAATTTATCTGCAGAGTTGCCTAACGAATTATAAAACAATTCGATGTTAGTAGCGCTGATGCCTAAATTAAACAAGCCTTCAATTATTTTGTTAATGTGAGGAGTGGCTTCGTTAATTGTGAGCTGATTAATTGATTGAAATGCATTTTTATTACTTTTGCTGGATATAGAAAAGTGGTCTTCAAGGGACTCCCAAGTAAGCTGAAAAGGAATTGTTACCTTTTCACTAAAATCGCCATTATAGAGAGTAAATTCCAAACCATAGGAGTTAAAATTATCGCTCGTTTTTACGCTGGGTCTGGATACGTCTATTAAAACTTGATGCGTTCCCTCCCTTAAAACATTGGGACGATAGCCCCTACCGGATTTTGACAACTTGGTTAGCGCAATCACACCAAAATTAGTACTTTTTCCAAGGCTTCCGTCGTATTCAATTTGAGCAGACAGTACTTTTTGAGAATAGTGGCTTTCTTCGATTGCAATGTTACTCACTTTGATAATAGTGTTTGAAAACGAATATTTAGACAAAAATAAGACACAAAAAAGCAGAATACTTTTGGATGACATACTTGATAACATTATGTTTTACTTCGGTTAATTAACGTGTCGTTATGAAGTAAAGCGGCGTGCTGTATAATTTCTTTAATTTCAAAAAATACATACAGCTCAAATTAATATAGTTTTCAATTTTTACTCTTAGATTTACTGTTGAGTGTTACGTCTCGTTAAACTCCTTCATAAATTTTGTTTCGCCCTCTGGCGTGCCTATTAAGACGATTTCTCCTGTTTCAGGAAGAAGCGTTTCCGATGACGGATTGGTTTGTGTTTGGTTGTTTGTATCAATGCCTATAATTGAACACTGAGTTCTTTCTCGGATGTCTATTTCTGAGATTTTCTTCCCTGCGAGTGCTTTAGGGATTGCGACTTTAAAAACATCAAGGCCCTCCGCAACCATGAGTAAGTCACTTCGCTGTAGGAGATTAAACAGGGCATTTGCGCCCATCGATGCATATGACATGACCAAATCAGCACCTGCCCGATGAAGCGCTGCTACGCTTCGTTCCTGCGTAGATCTTGATATAATTTGCACGTTATCACGTAACAATCTCACAAGTATGGTCAGATAAACATTGGTTTCATCATCACTTGTAGTAATGATTACGGTAGAAGTTTCTTCTATGCCAGCCGCTTCAAGCACTTCTTTGTCTGAACCGGAACCTACAATCGTATTGTTTGCTTTTTTAGCAATGATTGCGTCTTGCTCAATGATGCAATTTGGTATTCCGCGCTGTTCAAGTTCAACAGCCGTCGCGCGGCCCACACGACCGCCACCTACAATTATTACAGGTTGTTCAGTCATACAGGCACTTTCAGACTTGCATGTCTGATTAAATTCCTTGAGTTGTTGACGAGAACCCGCGAGAACTAATACATCGTTTTCGCTGACCGTCATATCATATTCGCCAATTTCAAATCGACCGCGCTGCCAAAATCCAACAATACTCACAGCCGTTGATGTTTGCGCTAATGAGAATGGTTGGCCGACCAAGTTGGTTTCGCTGGCATGTACTTCTGCGATTAATAAATCATCCAGCTTCCCGATGATATGTGAAAACTGCCGGCCACCTTTTACGCGCCTTGCTAGCGCCGATGCTGTTAGTCGCGTAAGATCAAGCACTGAGCGACATCCTGCCAGCTTTAACACCTGTTCAGACGTTTCGTTTCGGACAGTTGCAATAACAGGGATTTCAGGCGCGACTGTTTGAACGGTAAAAACAATGGTTGTATTAGCGACGTCCGAGCGTGTGGTCGCAACGAGGGAAGCTGATTTAACATTGGCGTTTTGATACGAAATAGGATCATTGAGTTCACCATGAATTGCATTGAAGCCCTTGTCGTTCAATTCAATGACTTGTTCGATATTCGGTAAAATCAGCACATACGGATAATCGTAATCAATTAATTTCTGGATTAGAAATGAGGATATGGGGCCGTAATAGGTAAGGATAATATGCCCACTTAATTTTTCATCCACTACCCTAGGGACGCGGTTCCTTGAGCGCGCTTTTCGCCATGGTTCGTAAAATAAGTTAATAAATGCAGCGGGCAATATAACGAGAAGAAAAAAGATCCCAGAAAGTAAAACGAAGACCGAAAATAAACGACCTACCGGAGTAGTAAACGTAATGTCACCATAGCCGAGCGTGGACATTGTCGTGAGCGTCCAATAAACGGCATCGATTAGGCTGTATTGTTCACCTTCAAGTCGTTTTAACGTTAAAAACAAAAAAGAAATGACAGTAACAAGCGTTAAAAATATACCTAGAAATTTAAAAGCACCACGTATTACGCTTGTTGTTATCCATGGCGGGAGCAACTTCTTTCTCATTATTGAATCCTTCAAATCCCGTCAGTTATACAAATTTACCTGCGTATTTTAACCGTTTTGCAGTTGACGAGTAACGCTAATTTTCAAGTGCTTTTAGAATGAATAATTGATGGTTACCCCATAGTCAATATCGGTTTTTTCAACATCTACGAATGGCTGCGAGTTGTGTTTAACTTCAATCTCAAACCCGATAGAAATTGCAGGTCTTATGGGGAAATCAACGCCAGCAATGAGTAATCCTCTCAAATCCTTAATATCATCAACCGCTGGTTGAATGTAAGTAGCTATCGAAGCGCTGTATGGAAACTCTCCATTGTATTCGTAGGTATATCGTCCATAGAGATTGGCTCTAATTGTGTCTCTGGATAAAGTAGTTTCCTCGGATTTTTCGTCTTCGTAAAAGAGTCCAGCACCAAGAATTGCCAGCGATTGACTGTCTGCCATTTCTTGTTGAAAACGAAATCGAACATTCGCGCCCAATAAATTACGCGATCGGATATCGGCAAAATCATCACTTTGATGTTGAACAAACAATTCAGAGTCGACGGTATCTCTCCAAAAGTTTAATTTCACCCACCGAGCATGTAAAAATAATTCTTCCTCATCCAATACTTCATTCGTCTCAGAATAACTGTAATCGCCCAGAAATACGTACAAGTTGTCATCTTGTGAATATCTTAAAATAGTGTTTTGGCTGAATTCTTGTTCATCTTTATTGCCAGTTTGTCCTTCTAAACTAAATCCAGCATCTCCACTAAAACCTGGTGTCGCTGTGATTTGATCGTTAATCGGAACGATTGCATGAGTAACATTGGTAAAAGATAAAAGGGACGTGATGATGATGATTTTTATGTTTGAAATGAGGTGACTCGGCTTTCCATAGAATTGATTATTGCTATACATGATCCCTCTTTGATGTTTATTTCGTGCATTTAATTATAGGAATAGGACATTTGAAAGTCGCTGTAAACCCAATCCCTGGGCGCTCTGCGAATTCATCC
>DDLV01000159.1 GCA_002340325.1 Glaciecola sp. UBA2563
AAAGCAGAAGGCGATTGGGAAATTCTAACTAAATACGCAGGCTTCACATTCGATGATGACAATCCAAAAGAAGAAGCGCGTACCAAGTATGACAACATTCTTTATTTAGAGCGTCCGGGATGTAACTTATGTATGGGTAACCAAGAGAAAGCTGAGCCAGGTGATACTGTGCTCGCTACCTCTACCCGCCTGTTCCAAGGCCGTGTCGTTGAAGATAGTTCAGAGAAGAAAGGTGAGTCACTTCTTGGTTCTACGCCAATGGTAGTGCTGTCCTGTATTCTAGGCAGGTTCCCTACTTTAGAAGAATACAAAGAAGCCGTCGATGGTATTGACTTAACAACATTTGCTCCGCCTGAAGAAGATTTAAGCGTAGCGGGTTCGGATATCATACCAGCAGTTCGCCTATAAGCTCATTAGAATAGAGCAAAAACGTATTAAACCAAATGCTGTTACGAGAATTCGTAGCAGCATTTTTTTTGATGCCTACCGTTCAATATCCCAAAAAAACATGTTAGTTCATGTAGTTGAAGTCCCACGGGTTTAAATTGCGCAAGAGTACTAGTATACTTTGGTAACCTCTTGATAGTCAGTCGATCCTGTAGATAGCACGTATGAAAAGTCGAGTTGAAGTAGATAGTAAGGGACGAAAGCAAGTGTATGACACTTGCCTAGAACCTTGCGCAATTGAAAAAGGAATGCGTATCATCGGTGGCAAATGGACAGGCTCAATTATATATCATTTAAAAGACAGGCCAGTTCGATTCAATGACTTATGTCGAATGCTCGGTGGCTCAAGTAAAAAGATGATTGACCAGAGGTTAAAACAACTTGAAGCAAACGGTATGGTTATGCGAAAGGTTATCGAAGAACGCCCAATCGCGGTGACATATGAACTTACTGAATTTGGTACAACCGCTTTAAATATATTGGATCAGTTGCGAGAATGGTCAGAAAAGCACGTTGATTGATTTGAGTTACAAATCCACTTTCATATCAGAACTGAAAGTTTATATCGTACACACCCTCCCAAAGTTTACAAGAGAGTAAATTGGTATAATTTTACTTAAAGAATCATCTTTGAATGGTCGATATGAGTGTAAATAAGAAATTACAGCCCTACAGTCAACAAATGCTTAGATTTGTATTCTTTATTGCATTAGTCACATCGGCGAGCAACATCGCCTACGCAAAACAACAACAGCTTGAACTTTCGGGATTTGCTCGCCTAATTGGCGGTTATGTGGATGATGATGGCCTTAATTTACGTGGCTATGAAAACACAATTGATTTTGATAAAGATAGTCTAATTGCCTTGAGAGCAGATTATCAATTTAACAGACAGATAAACGTCGTTGGTCAAGCGATCGCCCATTCAGCAGACAACCGAGAATCAGGACTACAATGGTTATATCTTCAATATACACCTTTAAGAAATCTCTCATTGAAACTAGGGAAACAACGACTCCCAATATTTGCCTATAGCGACATAATCGATGTTGGATTCGCTTACCCCTACATAACTCCCCCATTGACCACGTATACAGACATTATATTTACTGAATTTGAAGGTGTACTTGGACGTTATGACTACGGTTCAAAAAATTACAGAGGTTTTCTAGAATTATACGGTGGCTTCAATAACAGTATCGTAGATATAGATGGGAGAGAGGTGGAAGTTGATCTTGACTCGATTTTCGGGGCGGTAGGCTCGCTATCGATTGGTGACATCTCATTCAGAGTTGGCTACATTACCAGTAAAACCACATTCATAGAAAATCAACTAAATGGGCTAGAAGACGTGCTGACAACGTTGGGGTTTGGTCAGTCGGCTAGAGCAGTCCAAGCAGAAAATCGATTTGAGTTTTTTCAGTTTGGTTTTAATTATGAAAAGCTTGAATATTTCATCAGCGGTGAGCATAACGAGATCATCTCCAACGCTTATTTAGTGCCTGATTATCGCTCGACTTATGTGTCCATTGGTAAATATGACTATCCCTTTACTTACCATTTCACTGCTGGGTATGGCAAAACTGACATCCCAGAGCCCATTAATGAATTACAGTTCGGCATTGATCCTGTGCAGGACTTTCTTACTGCAAGTTTTAATGAGCTAGAAAGGTCGGTTCAAATTGATACCAGACATTTTTATACGCTAGGTGTACGATACGATTACTCAAGTTCAATAGCAATAAAATTGGAAGCAACGCATGTTAATGATGCTGAAGACACGCGTCTATTTGTGATGACCAACACTGCGACTCAAGGCAATAACACTGCTACTTTGTATCAATTTGGCATTGAGTGGGTGTTTTGAGATGAAATTTAAACTACATTCCAAAATTAAGTTTGTATTCGCAGCATCACTGATTTCTTCTATTACGAACGTAAACGCTGAAAACATAAAAGTCATCGTAAACGCCGATAAAAACATAGAACAACTGGCAAAACAAGAAATTAGAAATTTGTTTATGGGCGGCGTGACAGATCACGAACTAACCCCTGTTTCATTAAGCGAAGGGAATATCAGCCGTAAGTTTTTTCATACAAAAGTCATAGGATTAACGGAGTCCAGGATACAGTCGTATTGGGCCCAAATGCGATTCAGTGGTAGGTTGAGTGAACCCAAAGAAGTTGAATCTGATAGTGAAGCGTTAAAGTGCGTTCGAGAAAAACCCGATTGCGTAGCATATGTTGCGTTTGACTTTGAAGTGCCAGAAGACGTCAAGGTTGTTTATGTCAACTAATAACGCAATCTGTGTCAATAATTAGCTCAGAAAGAGGTTTTGGTTTTGCAAACAAGTATCCTTGCAATTGATCGCAGTCTTGTTCAATTAATAAAGAGGCTTGCATTTCGTTCTCTACACCTTCAGCGCAAATTTTTAAATTAAGCTTTTTGGCAAGGTGAATAATCGATGTTGTTACCGTTGTATCCCTTTCGTTAATACCCAGGCCATCTACAAATTCCTTATCTATTTTTAGTGTATCAATTTCAATTTTAGTGAGATAGCTGAGTGAGCTATATCCCGTCCCAAAATCATCAAGCGCAATACTACAGCCTAACTTAGTCATGCTATTAATGAATCGATTGGCCACATCAAAGTTTTCCAAATACGCCGACTCAGTAATTTCGAACTGTATGTTTGTCGCGTCGACGGTGTGTTTCTCAAATGTATCTTGAATAAAATCAGCAAGCTCTTCATCTTTTAGGTCGTGAGAAGAAAGATTAACAGATACCATTATGTTCTTCCCATACCTAGCAATAAGTTTATGTATATCAATACACACTCGTTCAATGACAAAGTCCGTTATTGCTCTTATTTTACCGCTTTTTTCGGCGACGCTAATAAATTCATTTGGCGATACAAACCCCATTTCTTTGCTGATCCATCGTATTAGGCCTTCAAAACCTACAACATTTTCAAATCTGTCTACCTTTGCTTGGTAGAATAAAGACATTTCGCGATTTCTAATCGCCTCAGGTAGTGCATTTGCAATATTAAGTATACGCTGATTGTCGGCAAGCATAGACTCGTCAAATACGACAGCCGTGTTTTTCCCTCGCCCTTTTGCCACATACATTGCTGTGTCAGCCTTCATTACAATTGTGCCAATTGGTTCAGGCGAATTGATTTCGCTATTAGCATCGATGATCGCGATTCCTATACTCGCACTAATATCGATGGTCCATTGGTCGACGCTGTAAGTTTGATGTAAGGTGTTAACAAGGTTTTTAGCAAGGTCTATTGAATGTGTTACATCGTCATTACAGTCAAAAAAACAAAGAAACTCATCTCCACCAAACCGGCATAGCCGAACGCCTGGATGCAGTTGCCTTTTTAATCTTGCAGCGGCTTCAATCAGCAATTTATCGCCAATATGGTGGCCAAAACTATCGTTGACCGTTTTAAACCCATCTAAATCTATATAAAACAATACTGAGCTTTGTTTTTTTTGCCAGTAATTGGCCGTCCAAGTCTCCATTTGCTCTAAAAAATAAGCTCGATTGGCTAGTCCGGTTAAGCTATCAAAATTAGCTAATTTCTCTAACTGTTGTTTTTGCTCAGTCAGCTCGTTATTGTATTGCTTGTTTTTAATTTCTTCCTCATGGATAGTAGACATCATATCTCTAATTTCAATAGTGAGGTCACTGACTTCCTTCTTTCCTGTAACTTCGATAGGCGTGGCATAGTTGTGGGTTTCTTGCACTTTTTGCGCAAAGCGAATCAAACTTAGCAATGGAAGCAAAATTCGACTAGTAGCGATAAAGATTAAAATAATGGCAAGAAGTGCGATGGCAATACTAATTGGCAACACGGAATACAGTAGTTTTGCTTTACCATTTTTGAGTGTTTCAGCAATATCGAAAACGAGAATTAGTTTTCCAACACTCAGTGAATCATACCCTATCGTTTTTATAATCGTAATATCGCCTTCAGAACGGTACGTACCCTCATCCATCGCCAGAAGCTTATGCGGTATTGTTAGTTGGTTATCATTGGATGATTGAAGAGAAGCGGCGCCAACGTAGTTTTGAATAATGTTACCTTCACTGTTGGTCACTAGCGCGAACTTTACATTTTCATACCGATCTAACCGCAACATGGTTGTGGTAATACTGAAAATGTCGACAGGCTCGCTTCCTGCGAACTGCAATAAATCCTCGCTTAAGTTTTCTACCAACGCATTCATGTTCTTGGAGACTGATTGGGCATATTGTCTCTCATACACGTTGAGTGCCGTCATTACAACGAGCGAAGCAACTAACAGCGCAGTTAAGCTGTTAATCAATGCGAGAGTGGATTTCATGGATGTCAACATCATGATTTGCATTATATGAAGCGTGACGTACCGATTCGTATCAACTGCTACAAATAGTTATCTTTTTTTATATCGAACAGCAAGCAAAACCCCTTAAGTCTTCCATTAGCCTATCCATTAGAATATGCTTCGCAGCAAATACATGCGACTTACTGTGGGGTTTCTGTTATCAAAGAAAAACTACAATATGATGATTATTGGCGTTGTCCGAATTGTCATTTACCCCTCTATCGACACCAAAATTCTTGGCGTTGTACAAATGGTCACTCATTCGACATATCAAAAGAAGGTTACGTGAACCTTCTCCTGCATTCTCAAAAACGAAGTAAAGTGCCGGGTGACAGTAAACAGATGATAAATGCACGCCAGGCATTTCTGGAAAACGGGCATTACATGCCATTAGCAGGAGAACTCACGCATTTTGTTACATCACATCTTCGAGCAAAAGATGAGCTCGACATGCTAAGATTGCTAGATTTGGGATGTGGAGAAGGATACTACTTAAATCAGATAAGCGAAAACCTCAATGAAGAGAACATCAATTATTGCGGCATCGATATCTCAAAAGCCGCCGTTCAAAAAGCAGCAAAACGTAAACTCATAGCTAATTTTGCTGTAGCGAGTACGTATAACATTCCTTGCCTAGACAATGAAGTCGATGTTGTCATGCAGGTTTTTGCGCCCTGCAACACAAATGAAGTATCGCGAGTAGTAAAACCCTGTGGACATTGGCTTCACGTGCAACCTGGACCTGAACATTTATTTGAAATGAAACAGCTGGTTTACGATTCACCTGCCATGCATGTTCAAGAGGTACCTGAAACGATTGAGTTTGAAGTCATTGATCAGAAAAGCCTTAAGTATACTTTCAATCTTTTGGGTAAAGCTGACAGACTAGCGTTGCTTGAAATGACACCTTTTTACTGGTCGATTTCCGAAGTCAAAAAACAAATACTGTTGGAGAAACTAACTTCAGCAACAGCAAACTTCGTTATAACGCGCCTAAAAAAAGCATCTTAACAAAGCTATCTTTTTATCAAATTTTCGAGTTTATTCATCCATAAAAAGAAGCAGCAAGATTGATGCGTTAAGCATCCTTTTTAACTCTCGACGCTCGTTTTCTATCGCTTTCAGTTAGTAATTTCTTACGCAAACGTATACTCTCCGGCGTCACTTCGACAAGCTCGTCATCATCAATGAACTCTAGCGCCTGCTCAAGTGACATAACAATAGGTGGAACCAAGTTTTGCGCTTCGTCAGTACCTGCCGCTCTAATATTCGTAAGCTGTTTGCCTTTAAGCGCATTCACAGTCAAATCGTTATCGCGACTGTGGATGCCAATGACCATTCCTTCGTAGACTTCAACGCCGTGACCGATAAATAATCGCCCTCTGTCCTGCAAATTGAATAGCGCATTTGTCAGCGCTTTTCCGGCTGCATTGGCGATAAGTACGCCATTTTTACGCTGACCAATAGTCCCACCTTTGAACGGTCCGTAGTGGTCAAAAGTGTGATACAACAGGCCTGACCCAGAAGTCATGGTCATAAAATCTGTTTGAAATCCTATTAAGCCTCGAGATGGAATAGTGAAATCCATTCGTACCCGACCTTTTCCATCAGGGCTAATATTGGTTAGTTCTGCTTTGCGCACCCCTAACTGCTCCATGATGGAACCTTGATGTTCTTCTTCACAGTCGATCGTCAAGGTTTCAAACGGCTCCATTTGTTCACCGTTCTCTTCTTTTAGTATTACTTCTGGACGGGAAACTGCGATCTCATACCCTTCACGACGCATGTTTTCAATTAATATGCCCAAATGCAGTTCACCGCGTCCAGACACTCTAAACTTATCCGGGTCGGAGGTCTCTTCTACACGTAGCGCTACATTGTGAACCAATTCATCCTGTAAACGTTCAAGGATATTCCTCGAGGTAACATACTTTCCTTCTTTACCCGCAAAAGGTGATGTGTTGACTTGAAAGGTCATGGTAACTGTTGGTTCATCGACGGATAACGCAGGCAACGCCTCGACATTATTAGGGTCACACACGGTATCTGAAATCTTAAGCTCACCAAGCCCGGTTATGGCCACTATGTCACCGGCATTTGCTTCGTCTACATCATGCCTGTCTAACCCAAGATATCCAAGGACTTTACCTACTTTGCCATTTCGTTTTTTGCCATCAGAGGTTACAACAGACACTTGTTGATTGACTTTTACCGAGCCACGTTTAATTCTGCCGACACCAATAACACCCAAGTAACTTGAATAGTCTAATTGTGAAATTTGCATCTGCAACGTCCCTTCTGGATCTGCATCAGGCGCGTCCACTTGTTCGATAATAGTGTCGAATAGCGGTGTCATATCGCTGCCTTGCTCATCTGAGTCTAGCGACGCCCAGCCATTCAAAGCGGACGCATAAACGATCTGGAAATCGAGTTGGTCATCAGTTGCGCCTAAATTGTCAAAAAGGTCAAAAACCTGGTCAATGACCCAGTCTGGACGTGCACCAGGCTTATCTATTTTATTTACCACAACGATGGGTTTTAACCCTTGCGCAAATGCTTTTTGTGTCACAAACCGTGTTTGCGGCATTGGCCCTTCCTGTGCGTCTACCAACAACAAGACTGAATCGGCCATTGACATAACGCGCTCTACTTCCCCACCAAAGTCGGCGTGCCCCGGAGTATCAACTATATTAATGCGGTATTCGCCATAATTTATCGCTGTGTTTTTCGCAAGAATGGTAATACCACGTTCTTTTTCTATGTCATTTGAATCCATAACACGTTCTTGAGAATCACCTCGCGATTCCAAGGTGCCGGACTGTTGAAGCAATTTGTCAACCAACGTAGTCTTGCCATGGTCGACATGGGCTATGATGGCAATATTACGAAGATGAGCAATGCTAGCAGACATGAGAATTTCCAATTTTATAATTTACGAATCAGTTCAAAGATATATACAACCTACGTTGGCGGCGGATTGTACAGGGTTATCGAGTCCAAGGCTATGATAAATATTGAGTCAATTAAGTTAATAAATTGTTGTTAAGTGTATAGAACAAAGTCTATTGGTCGATGACTAAATATTAGAGACATCTGCGCTCATGCTCACGCGTGAGCCTGGTTTAATTAATGTGATACTATTATCACGTATAAAAATACACCTGCGTTGTGTCAGGTTTATTATTTACACTTAACGTCGTCTGAAGTAGAAAGGTTTGTGAAATGGGTAAAACCGGGATTAGCATTATCATTGTATTGTGTGGATTAACAGGGTTTAATGCATTCGCAGATACCGTCATGTATAAAAAAGTGAATGAAGACGGCACTATTACTTATTCAGATACGCCCTTTCCTGGTGCAAAAAAAGTAATTTTAAAGGAGCCTAGCTCTGTCATTCCATCCAGCCCACCAAAATCTGTACCCGTTATACCCCAACCAGTTGTGAAGAAAAAGAAGCACAAACTGTCCATCCTATCACCTGCAAATGAGTCTACTGTTAGGGATAATTCTGGAAACTTTCGAATTATAACTAAGTTAGAGCCCTCTATTGGCGGGATTTACACGCTAGACATGAACGGTGTTACTTACGAATCATCAACAGGTGTTTTTGATTTGAAGAACATGGATAGAGGCGAATATACCTTCAAAGTAACGTTTTCCAACAAGTCGGGCAAGGTTATTGCATCGTCACCTCAAAGTACATTGTTTTTACAACGAGCATCCGTTCTGTTTAATAATCGTTAACTAAAATAGGCTCAGATTCTTTAAAACTACACTAAAAAGGTAGATTTAAGCTCGATTGCACCAATGTCGAATTGATAACTTAACTTGTAATGCACTATTTTGGTGCTTATTAAGTTGATGTAAAGGGATTATTTTGGAAATCGATTTTGCCTATCAAAACGCTATTATGCAGTCTATGCAGACAGCGCTCATTATGCTTAATAATAAGTACGAGGTTTGTTTTGTAAATGAAGCCGCGTTGAATGCATTTGAGTCGGGTAAAAGCCAAATTCTTCATAAACCTTTCTTAGATTTTCTTATCGACGACTGTATAGAAGAGTCACGGTTGAAAAAAGTGATTGAGTTGGGAGAAGAATTTTCTCAATCCGAACTACAACTGTGTTTCAAAGACGGCCGCTGCATATTGGTAGATTTACAGGCAAACCTTCTGAATATTGCCTCCAAAGAATATATTTTAATCGAAGTAATTCACGTTAATAAACAGAGAAAGATTTCACAAGAGACGCTCCATTATGCCCAACAGATGGCGGCAAGAGAGCTAATAAGAGGCCTTGCTCACGAAATCAAAAACCCCTTAGGTGGAATTCGCGGTGCGGCCCAGTTGTTAGGTCGACAACTTCCAGATCAGGAACAGCAAGAATTTACGCAAATGATCATGGAACAAGCCGATAGGCTAAGAGCATTAGTCGATAGATTACTTGGCCCTAATACTCTGCCGCAAAAACGCTGGACCAACCTACACCAAATAGTTGAAAAGGTGCGCACAGTTATAACAGCAGATCAATCTGTCAAATTCAATATTGAGCGAGATTACGACCCCTCAATACCCGAGATTTATGCAGACTCAGATATGCTACAACAAGCGATATTGAATATCGCCAGAAATGCGAGTCAAGCGCTCCGTGATTCAAAAGTTGATAGACCTATTATTGGTCTTCGAACTCGTATCGAACGTTTGTGTGTCATTAATGGACGCATGCACAATTTATGTGCGCTCGTAAGTGTCATTGACAATGGCCCCGGCATTCCCAGAAAAGTGAGGGATACACTTTTCTATCCAATGGTGACGAGTAAAAAGAACGGCAGCGGATTAGGACTTTCAATCGCGCAAACGTTGATTGACCACCATGAGGGTAAAATTGATCTTGAGAGTTTTCCAGGATACACAGAATTTACTCTTTATATTCCAATAATAAAAAAGGGAGAAGACGATGAGTGAACCAGTTTGGATAGTTGACGATGATAGCTCGATTCGATGGGTACTGGAAAAAGCGCTCAAAGCTGCAAACTTAAAATGCTTAAGTTTTTCAAACCCCGAGGATTTACTCTTACAAATTCAGAGCGGCGTTTCTCCCCAAGTAATAATTTCCGATGTAAGAATGCCTCAAATGGATGGGATGGCCTTGCTAGAGGAGGTTCATCATCACAACCCTGGATTGCCCATTATCATTATGACTGCACATTCAGATTTGGATAGCGCAGTCAAAGCATATAAAGGCGGCGCATTTGAATATTTGCCGAAACCATTCGATATCGATGAAGCGGTGAATCTCACCAAAAGAGCACTTGAGCATGCGCGTGAGAACTCTCAAAATTCGACAAATGACACCATATCCAACAATGCAGAAATCATTGGTGAAGCACCTGCCATGCAAGAAGTATTTAGAGCCGTTGGCCGACTGTCGCGTTCCTCGATAAGTGTCTTGATTAATGGGCAATCTGGCACCGGTAAAGAACTCGTTGCGCATGCACTTCATAAACATAGTCCAAGAGCTGATCAAACATTTATCGCGTTGAACATGGCAGCGATACCTGCAGATTTGATTGAATCTGAATTGTTTGGCCATGAAAAAGGCGCTTTCACAGGAGCGCAAAATGCGCGCCAAGGCAGATTTGAACAAGCAGATGGTGGCACACTTTTTTTAGATGAAATTGGAGATATGCCGCTTGATGTGCAAACGCGCTTATTGAGAGTCCTGGCAGATGGTCAGTTCTATCGCGTTGGAGGACATCAACCCGTCAGCGTTGATGTTCGCATTATCGCGGCTACCCATCAAAACTTGGAAGAACGCGTGTCCGATGGTAAGTTCAGAGAAGATCTCTACCACCGCTTAAATGTCATAAAAGTGCATTTGCCAAGCTTGCACGAACGCCGTGAAGACATTCCGCTCCTTGCTAAACACTTTTTAAACAAAGCATCGCTTGAGCTTGGCGTCGAATCCAAACTACTATCTAAGGAAGCTTCCGACAAGCTAATGCATGTCACCTGGCCTGGCAATGTCCGCCAGCTAGAAAACACATGTCGATGGTTGACGGTAATGGCAAGTGGACAGGAGATTCTCATTGATGACTTGCCGCCAGAGTTGCTAAAAGAGAACACCATAGAAAGTAAGCAAGAAAACAACAGCAGTAACTGGCAGTCATTGCTAGCAGATTGGGCAACCTCACAATTAGCATCTGGAGAAAAAGACATATTAGATACAGCTCAAAAAGACTTCGAAAAAATCCTGCTGACGTGCGCCCTTAAATACACGAGAGGCCATAAACAAGAGGCTGCTAAACGGTTGGGTTGGGGCAGAAATACGCTGACAAGAAAACTGAAAGAGCTAGACTTTGAAGAAAAGGTTTAACTGGGTTGCACTTATCCAATAATCACCCAACGGTATCGATATTCGCATTTAGTTGAAGCGTATTTTTGTTTTGTTCGACCAAGTACCGCCAATTTCGTTGTAAATTGGCGATTTCTAACTGCTCTTCCAAGATGTTTTCTAAATCTTTCTCTGTGGTGAGGGGATTCGCCAACACTACTCGGAAAACAGTTAGAACGCAGTTTTTGTGCTGTTCAACCTCTATCCGTGTTCTAGATACAAATGATTTGCCAGCTTCGCGCTGTTGTTTTTGAACGGTAACAGTAAGTTCATTGAGCAGTTCGTTTATCGCTATTTGTTTCGCAGTGGGCAATTCAGACATGTCTTGCAACCACGAAGGTCTTAACCGATACGTCAAGATAGATAATTTAGGTGCGGTAATGAGCTCGAATTCGTCGTGCTTTTCGATAAGGGACGCAAATGTACCTGCAAGTTCAATCGATCGATCTATCAGTAATTGATATCCGCGTCGACCAAGGATATGCAGCGAAGAATATACCAACATGGCCATACCATTTCGGGAGCCTTCAAGTGTTGTACTACCCAAGTCTTTTGACCCTTTGCGCAATATATATTGAGCGTGTTGTTTCACAGCACTGCTGTGATGAGGATCTTTGAATAACACCATGCCAGCGCCCATTGGCACGTACATTTGTTTGTGAGCGTCTATGGTAACACTGTCAGCTTTTTCAATGCCTTTAAGAATTGACCTGTGCGTAGAGGAAAACAACGTCGCACCGCCCCATGCGCCATCGACATGAAACCAACAATCCAGTTGCTTAGCCACATCGGCCAGTTCATCTAGTGGATCAACATGCCCAGTTTCAGTGGTGCCGGCCACACCGACTATCGCTAGTACTTTGTTGCCACTTTCTATATAACGACGGCCTACGGTTAATACCAACTCTGGATCAAGCGTTTGCTGTGGACACGGTAACGTCAAATGATTCCTTCTACCAATACCCAGTAAATCAGCAGCTTTGCCTAGTGAGTAATGCCCTCGTCTTGACGAAATTATACCTAAGTTTTGTATATCGTAGTGCCGATACGCGGCAATGAGTCCGTCTTGACCAACGCCACGGAAACCATCAGCGGCTTTTAAAATGTGATTTCTAGCTACCCAAAGCGCAGTGATATTGGCAACGGTACCTCCCGAACAAAATGCACCCAGCGAATGGTTCGCGCTATGCAAGTATTCGTGATAGAACTCGCTGCTTTGTTCATATACAAGTTGATGTATCATGCCTAGCGTCTGTCGCTCAAGCGGCGTAAACGCCTTAGATGTCTCTATTTTCACTAAATTTTGATTAAGGCCGACAAGCAGCTTTGACAATGGCAGATGAAAATAAGGTAATGCCGACGTCATGTGGCCAATAAACGTAGGGGAAGACGTATTCACAGAGTGTGAGACAAGCTTATCTAACAGCACCTCTGCGTGTTCAGAGACAAACTCTGGATGCTCGGGAATAAAAGGAAGCGAAAAGTCCTTCTCTATATCTTCAAGTGAGCTTTTTTTTGTGACTACATGTTGTGAAAGAAAGTCTGCCAGGTTATTTGAAAGGTGTTTTTCTATTTTTGCAAGTGTTGAATCATCGTTCTCAGGCTGCGTAAACACCCTGTATAAATGCTCCATGCTGACTGTTGCTTTTGACAAAACGCTTTACCTCACCTACTTCTCACACGCACTCTACATCAGTTTTTGCGTTTAAACAACTGTCTCTAGTTTCCAGCAATCTTGACCAGACAACATGTATTTTCTTTCAAATGGCGTTAATGGCTGACTGTCAATAACAGTAATAACAGAGTCGATGCCGTATACAGACAAAGCCTGTTGAAATTCTTTTAAATAGATTAACCAATTAGACCGGCATTCGATATTCATATGAGTTGAAATAATGTATTTCATAATGGGGGAAGCGTACCATCGCTTGACCAGTTGCGTCTTTTTCGGATAGGGGTTTGGATATAGTATGTATTGTCTTTTAATGGCTTTTTTGTGATTAGATTCAGATAACAAGCGCCAAAAGTCTGCAAGATCAGCCCTCAATAAAAAAACATTCTTAACAGCCTTTGCACATTGTCCGGTGCTCGTGCCATGATAAAACGGGTTTTTTTCTAATCTTACAATGGATTTATCAATGCCTACTACCAAACAATCTGGGTATTGCTTTGATAAGGCGACAGTACTTTCTCCGACGCCACAGCACGCATCAACGATAGTGTTTCCACTAAATGCATCAGCAACCCGACTAAATGCATCAAATGCTTTTCTAGTATGCTCAGATATAGGTTTGCGGAACTTCGCTTGTTTCTGGCGCTCTATCATCGCCAAGAGGTGAATATGCACCTCTTGTTGATTACTTTTGATACGATTTACTTTGAACACGAGAAGCTTTATACATTAAGTTCGTATACCTACGCCCTTATCCACCAATCGATATGCAACAAAAAACACAATTGCGTTGAAGACGATAAGTAAAGATAACGCCGTCGTAAAGCTGATATCCGATGCACCTAAAAAGCCAAATCGAAATCCATTCACCATGTAAACAATGGGGTTTAAAGCACTCACTGATTGCCAAAACTCGGGCAACAAGGTTAACGAATAGAATACACCGCCTAAATATGTCAACGGCGTTAATATGAAGGTCGGCACAACGCTAATGTCGTCGAATGTTTTCGCAAATACACCATTTATCAATCCTGCAGTGGCAAACAGCGTACTTGTTAACAGCAACGTGATAACAATGACGGTAAAACTATGAATATTTACGTCAACGAAAAACAGCGAAACAATTGTTACGATAATCCCGATCAGTGAGGCTCTGGCCACGCCCCCACCAATGAAACCGAGGAGAATTACCCATGTAGGTACTGGCGAGACTAAAAGTTCTTCGATATTGCGTTGAAACTTAGCACTAAAAAATGAAGATGAAACGTTTGAGTAGCTGTTGGTAATGATAGACATCATAATTAGCCCGGGCACGATAAATTCCATGTAAGTAAAGCCATCCATCGTGCCAATGCGTTGCCCAATTAGACTCCCAAAAATAATGAAGTAAAGCGTCATGGTAATGGCTGGCGGCACCAGTGTTTGCACCCAAATCCGCAAGAATCGCGTGCACTCTTTTATCCATATCGTTTTTAGTGCCGTTATATAAAGACTATTCACCGGCGCTCTCCTTCTTGGAAGATTCAACTAAGCGCACGAAAAGCTCTTCTAATCGGTTTGCTTTGTTTCGCATACTCATCACCTTGGCATCTTGTTGGGAAAGTGCTTCAAACACCGGGTTTAAACCTTCGACCTTAGGCACATCAACCTCAATCGTATGGTTGTCCAGCGCTCTTGTTTCAAAGCCATCAATCACAATACTAGAGGCATTATCTTCAATATCAAAAACGAAGGTTTCGATGTTAAGCGTTGCCAACAGCGCTTTCATACTGGTGTTCTCAACGATAACACCCTTATCGATAATGGCGATGTTTCGGCAAAGCATTTCAGCCTCTTCAAGGTAATGCGTTGTCAAAATTATGGTAATACCTTGCTCGTTGATCTTCTGCAAGAAAGACCACATCGACCTGCGAACTTCTATATCAACGCCTGCAGTTGGCTCATCTAAAATCAGCATCTTAGGTTCATGCATCAATGCTCTTGCGATCATCAGCCTTCGTTTCATTCCACCTGATAGTTCGCGTGCGCGAGCACTGCGCTTCTCCCATAACTCTAACTGCTTTAAATACTTTTCTGCTCTTTCTTTTGCTATGCCTCTCGGCACCCCGTAGTACCCCGCCTGATTTACGACGATTTGTTCAAGCGTTTCAAACTGATTAAAATTAAATTCTTGCGGCACAAGCCCTATGCACTGCTTTGCTTTTTCCGGCTCCTTTTCAAAGTCATAATCGAAAACGGAAACACTACCAGCGCTTTTATTAACAAGTGAACAAATGACGCCTATTGTTGTCGATTTACCCGCACCATTAGGACCAAGAAGCGCGAAAAAATCGCCCTGTTCGACACATAGGTCGATGCCTTTAACGGCTTTCACGCCGCCAGGATAGGTTTTTTGCAACCCACTTATTTGCAATGCATTCATAATGAAATACGCGCCTTTATATTTGTTTTATACTTCATTTATCGTGAAGATTTTTAGATATAAATGATGATGACACAGTTGTCCAAACGTCACTCATCGATTCAGAAAAAGCACACGATTGCGCTGTTGCGAAGTTTACCATTTTGCCAACCTAAAAGGGATATGCTTAAGTACTATTTGCCATTCGTTGCGCGTTGCGCTCAAATGTGAGCTGAATAATGCAGGCATCGGTGCTAGCGCGATGGCGTTTAAGGCCGCTGCGCCGTTGAATAAATGCTTTGTCTCTGTCCCAATAATGTAATTGCTCTTCTTTCAGCAACAATTCCAGGCTACTGATACTAAACTGCATGTTGACGTTGGCTTTGTGAAACAATTGCAGTACCCAAGGTTTATCAACCACCCATGCATCTGAGTACAACGTTTGTTGCCCGACAAACTGATTAAGCTCATGGCAAACTTGCACCCCATCTATGCCGTGAACAAAAAGCTGTTGTCGTGAAATGCCGTGCATTTTTTGTGCATCATCATCCCAATATGTCCAATCTTCAAAAGGCCTTATCAACCGACAAAACCTGCTTCCATTGGCAAGTACCACGCCTAATTCTATCGGAAAACCAAATCTACCAAGACCAGAAGCCTCTACATCTATGATTGCTGGGAGTTGCTGCGAGATAATAAGCCCCATCTTGCGAAAAGTTGAAGAAGTGAAATTATTATGCACAGGCCCCCTAAGTGCAAATTGTTTTCATCTTGATACATATTTTTACTGGTGATGGCTGAAATAAAAATGTCATATTCCATTTTTACTTTTAGTGAACTATTTATTAGGGATGCTACAAATTTGCGCATTTTCCTTATGAGTTGCTGTATTTGTATAAATGCAAGCATAATTTTCATCGAATTTTTATTATTCGAGCGCTTTGTTGATTTGTATCACTACCTCAAAGACAAAAATGCGGTAAATTTAGACAAGATGGAAAAAGAATCTTCGAATACAAATAAAAACGACATTCTTTGTCAAGATGCGAAAAATTTGAGTATCAATAATGGTCAGGAGGATTTTTTGTTATGCGTGAACATCTGAATGATAGAAAGTTTATGGACTCTCGGTTACAGGAAAGAGAGAGATTTTTTAAGAATATTCACTTAAGTGTCTATGACACCATGAATTACGCTCGCGCAATTCAAGAGGAAGTGGAAACTACAGGCTACGATATCGAAGTCGACAACATAGAGTATCAACAATTACTTCGTGATTATGAAGTCACAAAAAACCTATCCCCAATTCAAGAATCTATGCTTGAAGACCTCTGTCAAAAAACGGATAAATTGTTACACGATGGCGACCACGCATATGCAAATTATGCACAGTTATGTGCCGCGGCAACGAGCTCTCTGAATCACTGGAGAATACTTGCGGAAATACCGGAAGACCTTAGAAGTGATGAAAAAGTAACCAAACCGGTGAAGCAACGATTTCAACACTATTTTCAAACGTGGGAATACATCATTAGCGATCTAGAAGAACATATATAAAAACCGCCAAGTTTGGCGGTTTTTTTTAGCGTTCTCGTACATTTTTTCCATTCAAGCAAGCGCGGCGTTACCCGATACTTGTTCTTTATCAATTTTAGATGCAACCAGGTTGTCAAGTGAAAACCTGCCAGCGCCCGATACCATTACGGACAGCGATATCACGAGCAACGAGAGGCCAAAGGCATATCCATTATTTGCCATGAATAATCCGTTCTGCAAATGCACGGTTACTATTGCCACTGCCATAGTAAATGCTAAAACGAGCGCTGCTGGGCGAGTCGCTAATCCCAATACAAGTGCTAGCCCGCCAAAAAACTCAGCACTGCCTGCAGCCACTGCCATTAAGTAGCCGGGCTCAAGGCCGATAGATGCCATCCACTGTCCAGTGCCTTCAAGACCGTAGCCACCGAACCATCCAAACAATTTCTGAGCGCCGTAAGCTGCGAAAATTATCCCAGCACCTAAACGAAGCGCAAGTGGAGCGATAGAAGAATTTGCTACAAAAAGTTGTGATAGTAATTTATTCATGATGTTTTCCTAAAAATTAAATGTTTAAACCAAACCGCTTACTTGGTTATAACTATACATCTAATATTTAGGAAATAAATTGGTATAAATAGACATTTATTTTCGATTTTATCGAAGTAAAATTTCCAAGTTAGAACTATCTAGTCACGTTGTTGTGCAATACGCTTTTCACGGCGCTTCCACATTACCTTGGCCAATCGCTTCATGCTGACAGTAGTGTCCATTTCATCAACAATTTCGATGCCTAACAGCGACTCTAACAGGTCTTCGAGC
>DDLV01000126.1 GCA_002340325.1 Glaciecola sp. UBA2563
CCTACAATCAAATGAGCGATGTCGCTGTCTGCAACACTTAAACAGAACAGAGCCTTCGAATTTCTTGAAAATTAATTTTGTTGTTTATTTCGATATTAGAGCATGCTTTAATCTCTATCCAATATCGCTACTGCTGGAAGTGTTTTTCCCTCTAAAAACTCAAGGAACGCACCGCCACCTGTGGAGATATAAGATAACTTATCTGCAATTGAATATTTGTCAACTGCTGCTAATGTATCACCACCACCTGCAATTGAAAATGCACTGCTTTGTGCGATTGCATTTGACAGTACTTCCGTACCTTTTGCGAACTGGTCGAACTCAAATACACCAACCGGACCATTCCATACGATAGTACCTGCATTTTTTAGTATTTCAGCAAGCTGTTCAGCGGTCTTAGGGCCGACATCGAATATCATATCATCGTCTGCCACATCGCCAACCGGCTTAATTGTCGCTTCAGTATTCTCATCAAATGCTTTACCCACAACAACGTCAACAGGGACAGGAATTTCTCCTCCAGCATCACGGGCTTGCTTCATTAACGCATTTGCTTGTTCTATCAAGTCGCTTTCATAAAGCGATTTACCTACTGCATTGCCGCATGCCGCAATAAACGTATTAGCAATACCTCCGCCCACAATAAGCTGATCTACCTTCGATGAAAGGCTTTCCAACACCGTAAGTTTTGTACTTACCTTTGAACCACCCACAATGGCAACCAAAGGTCTGGCAGGGTTTTCTAATGCTTTACCTAGCGCATCTAGCTCAGCGGCCAATAATGGCCCAGCGCATGCTTCCTTAGAATATTTAGCGACACCATGCGTACTTGCTTGGGCTCTATGTGCCGTGCCAAATGCATCCATGACAAATACATCACACAACGCTGCGTACTGCTTGGCCAGCGCTTCATCGTCTTTCTTTTCGCCTTTATTAAATCTTACATTTTCTAAAAGCGTGACTTCACCAGCGTTCGCATTAACGGAATTACCATCCAAATACTCAGCAACAAAATTTACTTTTGCGTCCAAATTTTGTACGAGATAATCGGCCACAGGCTTTAATGAGAACTTTTCCTCATACTCACCTTCAGTAGGTCTTCCAAGATGTGACATCAGTATTACAGCAGCACCCATTTCAAGCGCTTTATTAATGCTTGGGATGGACGCTTTCAGCCGTGCATCTGAGATAATTTTTCCATCGTTAACTGGTACATTCAAATCTTGACGAATAAGCACTCTCTTCCCAGATAGATTAAGCTCGTGCATTGATTTAATTGACATGTTATTTCCCTTTAAAAACTAAATAATCTGATTAATACCCTAATTTATGCATGTAAATGGCCGTATCGAGCATTCGATTGGCAAATCCCCATTCGTTGTCACTCCACAATAACGTCTTGACCAATCGTTTGTGGCTGACTCTGGTTTGTGTTCCATCAACGATACATGAATGAGGGTCATGATTAAAATCTACGGACACTAAAGGCAGTTCAGTGTAATCAATCACGTTATTGGGGTAACTGGACTTTGCGTTGATGATTTTACTATTAACATCATTGACATTGACATCGCTGAGCAAGCTTACGGATAAATCCATCGCCGTTACGTTGATGGTAGGTACCCTTACAGCAATTGCTTCAAATTTATTGGCAAATTTTGGGAGGATCCGCTCCACACCTGTTGCCAATCTCGTATCCACAGGAATGATTGATTGGCTGGCCGCTCTCGTTCGTCGCAGATCCACGTGATAAGCATCAATAACCTGCTGGTCATGCATTGATGCGTGAATAGTCGTGATGGTTCCACTTTCAATGCCAAAAGCATCATCTAGTATTTTTATGATTGGCACGACGCAATTGGTTGTGCATGAACCATTTGAAATAATGATATCGCCTCGAGTTAAGTCTTGATGATTAACACCGTAGATCGTTGTCGCGTCTACTTCAGGTGTCGCTGGTTGCGAAAATAAGACTTTTTTTGCACCATTACGAATATGCACATCCGCGTCACTTCGCTGATCGTGAATGCCAGAGCATTCAAACACAATATCCACATTTTCTTGATGCCAAGCAATTTCTTCTAAGTGAGAGGAATGGGATAGCCGAATATCATCATTACCAATATAAAAACCTTTCTGGCTTCTTATCGCAGGAGATCGAAATCGACCATGAGCAGAATCATAGTTTAGCAGGTGAACAATTCCCTCGGGTTCGGCAATTTCATTGATCATGACTACCTTTGCTCGATTCGCATAACCTTCTTCATAAAGCGCCCTGACGACGCTTCTACCTATGCGGCCAAAACCGTTTATACCGATTCTTAACATTTAGTGCGTCTTAAAGTCCTTTTGCCGCCTTGATTACTGCATCAACCGTGATACCAAAATGCTCAAATAGTGCACCGCCTGGGGCTGATTCACCAAACGTATTCATAGCCACTACAGCGCCGTTCAAGCCAACGTATTTATACCATGTATCAGGCGCTAGTGCTTCAACCGCTACTCTTTTGGTAACAGCACTTGGCAATACTTGCTCTTTATATGATGATGATTGGCGGTCAAACACGTCAGTAGATGGCATAGAGACAACACGCGTATGAATACCTTCTTCAGTTAGCACCTTAGCTGCGGCAACGGCTAGCTGAACTTCTGAGCCTGTTGCTATCAAAATCATATCAGGCGTTTCGTTACTGTCGACAAGTACATACCCACCGCGTTCAGCGTCTGCTAATTGCTGGCTCGTTCTTTCTTGCTGCGGCATACCTTGCCGACTAAAGACGAGTGTTGTCGGGCCATCTTTACGCTGTATTGCCAGTTTCCACGCAATCGCAGATTCGACCTGATCACAAGGACGCCAATTGTCAAGATTTGGGGTGGCTCGTAAAGCTACAAGCTGCTCGACAGGTTGATGAGTGGGGCCGTCTTCACCCAAGCCTATTGAATCATGCGTGTATACAAAGATTGCAGGTAGCTTCATCAGTGCAGCCATTCTTACGGCGTTTCTGGCATATTCCATAAACATCAAAAATGTGGCGCCGTAAACGGTAAAGCCACCATAAAGACTAATGCCATTCATCATGGCAGACATCCCAAACTCCCTGACGCCATAGTAGATGTAGTTGCCATTCGTCTCGTTGGCACTGATCCCTTTCGATCCAGACCAAATTGTCAAATTAGAACCGGCTAAATCCGCACTACCGCCAAGTATTTCTGGCAACATTGGGCCGTATGCATTTAATGCATTTTGAGATGCTTTTCTTGTCGCAACATTAGCCGGATTCGCTTGCAAAGCATGGATGTATTTCGTCGCATCTTTTTCAAAATTTGCCGGTAAATCCCCTGCTTTCCTGCGCACAAACTCCTGCGCTAGTTCCGGGTGTTTTGTTTGATATTCTGCAAATAATGACTGCCAAGCTTGCTCGGCAGAAGCACCCTTCTCTTTTGCATCCCATCCAGCATAAACATCTTCCGGAATTTCAAACGCGTCGTATTGCCAATCAAGCGCATCTCGCGTCAGGACAATTTCATCGTCGCCCAACGGAGCACCGTGACAAGACTCCTTGCCTTGTTTGTTTGGCGCGCCGAAACCGATGGTTGTTTTACAGCAGATCAATGTCGGTTGAGATAGGTTGCCTTTAGCTGATGTAATGGCTTGTTCAATTTGCTCAGGTTCGTGTCCGTCTACGCCGCTAATGACTTGCCATCCATAGGCTTCGAAACGCTTAGGTGTGTCATCACTAAACCAGCCTTCGACCTCACCATCGATAGAAATGCCATTGTCATCCCAAAACGCGATGAGTTTGCCCAGGCCCAGCGTCCCAGCTAATGAGCAGGTTTCGTGAGAAATGCCTTCCATTAAACAACCATCGCCCAAGAAGACATAAGTGAAGTGATCAACAATGTTGAAGTCTTCAGTGTTAAATTGACCTGCAAGTACTTTTTCTGCCAGTGCCATACCGACTGCATTACTGATACCTTGACCCAAAGGACCCGTCGTCGTCTCGATACCTGGCGCATAACCGTATTCCGGATGTCCAGGCGTCTTAGAGTGCAGTTGGCGAAAGTTTTTTATCTCGTCGATACCAAGATCATAACCGGTAAGATGCAACAACGAATACAGAAGCATCGAGCCATGCCCGTTAGAAAGTACAAATCGATCGCGGTTTGGCCAGTTAGGGTTACTAGGATTATGCGAAAGGTGGTCATTCCAAAGTACCTGCGCGATGTCTGCCATGCCCATTGGCGCGCCAGGGTGACCTGAATTAGCTCGTTGAACGGCGTCCATGCTAAGAGCGCGTATCGCGTTAGCTAGGTGACGTCGATTAGCCATAAAAAACTCCTTGATTTAACGGGTATCGTTGTTGCGTGTATAGCGTTTGACGAACAGGTTCTAAAGTTGAGTAAACGCCAACAATGATTGGACTTAAAAGCGCGTCTTAAGTCCCATTTTTCAAAGACGCGTATTGTGAACCAGAGACGCATTTTAAGCAATTATTTATTCCGTGTAGAGGACTAATGCTGTTTGTTTAGGCTGCGCCCCTGTCATTCTCATGCAGATGCAATGCTGGTTATTTAAGCGATAAAGCGCCTAGCGGAGGGATGTTGATTTTTAAAAGTGTGCTCGCGCATGGATGCGCGAGCCCAAGCGACCATGGATGGCACAGAGCGTCTTTTAAAAATGAACATGCCGCAGCTAGATAGCAAAGCTTAAATAACCAGCATTGCATTTGCATGAGAATCTCCATGAAACACGGAAATGTCCAATCAAGCATTTCTCATTTCCATAGAGATCGAAACTTTCGTTTCGATGACATTTTTTAATAGGTGCCTGATAGAGTAATAACATCCATGTGGTGGCAGCTATTAAAGGAGCTCGCCACCAAACTACGATCAAACTAATCAAAACGTTTCTCACAATTATAGATAGACATATAGACGTCTAGATGTATATACTGGCAAACACATCATTTGTTACTACACTTTGGTAGTAGTCTATTTAACAGAACATCTAAATATTTACTTGGAATCGAAGAATGACGACAAAACTGTTTACTTCTGAATCAGTATCAGAAGGACATCCCGACAAGATTGCAGATCAAATCTCAGATGCAGTGCTCGACGCGATCTTGCGAGACGACCCAAAAGCAAGGGTCGCCTGCGAAACCTTTGTAAAAACGGGCATGGTGCTCGTCGGTGGGGAAATCAACACGACTGCATGGGTTGATATTGAGGAGCTCACCAGAAAAACGGTTCAGGATATTGGCTATGTGCATTCTGATATGGGGTTTGATGGCGAATCATGCGCCGTCTTAAATGCGATTGGAAAACAATCCTCAGATATCAATCAAGGGGTTGACCGGCAGTCTCCTGAGGAGCAAGGTGCAGGCGATCAAGGCTTAATGTTTGGGTACGCAAGCAATGAAACTGATGTGCTTATGCCTGCGCCGATCACCTTTTCTCATCGTTTGGTACAGCGTCAGGCTGAAGTGCGAAGGAACGGCACTCTTGATTGGTTAAGGCCCGATGCAAAAAGCCAAGTTACTTTTGTCTACGAAAATGGCAAACCCGTAGGTATTGATGCTGTAGTGCTGTCAACACAACACTGTGACAGTGTCGATAATAAAACAATTCAAGAAGGTGTCATGGAAGAGATCATTAAACCTGTATTGCCTGAAGAATGGTTAACTGATTTGACAAAGTATCACATAAATCCCACCGGTAGATTCGTGATTGGAGGACCTATGGGTGATTGTGGATTAACAGGAAGAAAAATCATTGTCGACACCTATGGTGGAATGGCAAGGCATGGTGGCGGTGCTTTTTCGGGTAAAGACCCATCAAAAGTCGACAGATCTGCTGCATATGCAGGCAGATACGTTGCGAAAAACATCGTTGCTGCTGGCCTTGCTGATAAGTGTGAAATTCAAATCAGCTACGCCATTGGCGTTGCCGAACCTACATCTATTAGCGTTGAGACATTTGGTACGGGGAAAATCTCTGAGCATACGATGGTCGATTTAGTAAAAACTCACTTCGATTTAAGACCCTATGGACTGATTAAAATGCTGGATTTAGAGCAACCCATCTATCAACCAACAGCTGCCTATGGCCATTTTGGTCGAGATGAATTCCCGTGGGAAGCAATGGATAAAGTTGACGCATTAAAAAGTGACGCAGGTATTTAATCCCGCGGTTGTAAACTGCCAATACAAATTTAATTCGAAGAGATTAGGGGCTGTTGATCTTTGTTCATTTTTTGAGCTGA
>DDLV01000089.1 GCA_002340325.1 Glaciecola sp. UBA2563
AAAGTCGCTTTCACTTCCCTGTTCGCTCGGACTCACACATCCTTGTGCTCGCACGCTTTTAAATTCAAATATCCCTCCACCAAGCGTTATATCGCTTAAACGATCAGCATTAGGCTTTCGCCGAGATGACAGTTGAATCGCATAGTATCGGCTCAATATCGTGCAGGTACGTGTAAACACATAAAGTTGTCTAGAAACAGGCAGATATACTATTACTATCAACAAATACGTTTAACGTTCCGCAGGTCTGAGTTATTCCATTGTTCTCTTTCAAACCTTTTCTAGACAATAAACTCAGTTCTTCAGACTTCCTTGTGCGATCTACTTTTGGTGTGTCAGTTGTCGCCGCATGTATATTGTTTCCATTTGGCATTAATAATTTCTTACAAGAAAGATACATTGGTGGTGTGATTACGATTGCAGTCTCAACGCTCTTTTTCGTCAATAGTTACTTTTGCTGGCGAGGTAAGTACATCTTATTGATGAATCTTATCTGTATCGTTCCTTGTATTATGCTTGGCTCAATAAACGCGCTTATCTCATTAGGTGTGACAGGGTCCTATTGGTCATATTTGAGTGTGCTTTCAATTTACTTTATTTTACCTTTAAAAATCGCAAAATACGCCAGTATCATCTTTTTTATTGGCGTCACGATTGCCAGTTACTATTCGCTTGAACCGAGTCTTTTTGCAAGATTTGTGGCGGTACTCATTGGCATTTGTATTTTTACTTATATTTCAAATTATGAAATAGATAAGAATCAGACCAAGTTAAAAAATCAATCGATTACGGACGCTCTTACGGGCTTACTCAATCGTTCAACATTAAGTCAGCATCTTGAAACGGCAATCGTTGATTACACAAATCAGAATATGCCTGCATGCGTATGCCTAATTGATATAGACCATTTTAAGTCTATTAATGACAGCTTTGGGCATAATGTGGGGGATAAGGTACTCGTACAATTATCCCGAGTTTTAAAGGAAAGCTTTTCCAAATCGGTTAAATTGTTTCGTGTCGGCGGCGAGGAGTTTTTGGTATTGGTCCCAAATGCAAATCTCGAAACATCATATAAAGAAATCGAGAGTATCCGTATTGCTGTTGAAAACGCCGATATTTTGCAAGAGAGAGCAATAACCATCAGCGCGGGTATTAGCAGTGTCGAACGTGTCAATGACTGGAAAGAATGGATAAATGCTGCTGATGAAAACCTTTATAAAGCCAAGCATAAAGGTAGAAACCAAGTGGTTGTGGGATAAGAACCACATTTATTTTTCGAAGACGCTTTTTGTGATTTCATCGTAGGTTACACATTTCATTTTACATCCGGGCATTACCTATACCCGCGTATCGATAAAGAAACATAATGGGTGTGCCTGTCCTGTACTATAAGCAAATAATCGGCGAAGCGTTCAAAAGGGTAATGGTAAAATTAAGCTCAAAACTGCTAGCGTCGTTTGTTATCCTAGGCTTATCTGGAGTCTCAGCAGGCGGCTGGTATTTTTATTCTCAATCAACCCAAGAAGTGCGGGAAAGCGCAGTCAATCAACTGATGCTTGTTGGAGAAATTAAAAAACACGAAGTTGAATCGGTGTTTGATGATGCAGCAAATGACTTGAGTACGTTAATCAAACAAATGCGAATAAGACATCGGGCCTCATCAGAGCTATTGGTCGCCAAGCATGTTGATAAAAAAGCAAAGATAGAGGCTTACATGGAGTCACTATACAAGGAGGTGTCATTACTTCAAAATAATGCCGATATACATCTTGCAACACGCGATTTTGTCAACGCCCATCGCACGAGCGGAGGGGTTGGAAATTTGTTTCGAGAACAATACTACCAATCGCTATCAAGTATTTATGGCCCAAGGTTTGTTGACATTATTGAGACCGAGCGATGGAAGAATTTACTCATCATCAACAGCGATGGCTATATCGTGTATTCAGCGATTGGTAATACTGCGGTCGGAGTTAATTTGCGCGATGACTTGTTTAAAAGCTCAAGTCTAAAGCAAGCAGTTGAAAAGCTATCGACGACCGACAATGATATTGATGTTTCAATCAGCGATTTTGCTTCTTATTCTCCAATTGCTGGGCAACAAGCTGCGTTTATGGCAACGCGAATAGTGAAAAATGGGAAGACTATCGGATACATAGGACTTCAGATAGGTACGTCGAAATTAAATCAGTTGGTGCATCATCAGGATGATAAAACGCATTCTTTTGAATCGTATCTTTATGGCATTCAAGATGGCAAAACCGAGTTTCGCAGTAACTTTGTTGAAGCAGGCATCGAGCAGCAGTCTATTGGTCTTCCCGTCACCACTGAGTTTATCAACATTGCAAACACTAGCAACCAACCTGTGAGAAACAAGTTTGCCGATCATAGAAACCATCTTGTCCTGGCAGCGGTCGATACGCTTGATATCGAGGGTTTGCAATGGGGTTTAGTAACACAAATACGATTAGAAAAATCCGTAATTGAAAACGGTAAATTTTCGGCAAATCAAGATGCATCGTCAATGCTGACGCTAAACGAAAATACGTATTCAGAATTAGCTTTGCTAGATGCTCAAGGTAATGTACTTATCTCGATGAATGGCGAGAGTGATTTTGAATATGCCGTGCGGGATAGTAAGGTTCGAGCTGAGAATTTTACTGTCAATAGTGGCGGCGAAGAAAAGGAAGGCAGTGATAAAAGAAACGCAATCGTGGCTTTTCCACCGCACGAGGCTGCACCAGCAGGTTTTATTGTAAAACCGCTATATGTCAAAAATAAACTTGAGATGTTAGTTGTTTTAGGCTTGCCAATAGAGAGGATTACGTCAGTGATGCAGAATAGAGATGGCGTCGTGGAAGCCATTGATACGTTCTTAGTGCGACCAATCATGCGTACACATAAAACACGCAGAACAGAATCGACAAACAATGCTCAGAGTAGTCAGAAATTGTTTTCTGCGACAAGTGATGCCACTATCCTAGATGGCATTAACACGCAACCAGCGCGTGCTGCGATCAACGGAGAAATGGGCGCAACTGTTAGCAGTAATCACAAAGGCATGGAAGTACTGTCGGCGTATATGCCAATTGAATTTGGTGAAATCACATGGGCACTGTTAATTGAAATGGACAAACACCATGCGTATTAGCATTACTTAAACTAAAGGTATAAAACCGACTGAGCTTCATTATGACTGAGTGTTAGCAGATATCTCTTCCCAGTTAGACTGAACAGCATTACCGAGCATGCATACCGTAAAGCTAACTATTACGCCAATGATCAATTGCCAAGTGAAACCGAGACTGAACGAAGATTCAGGGAATAAAAATGAAATTACATAAGGCTGCATCAATACAGGCGTCATAAATCCAGCGATTAACGCAAAGAGAATGCTTCGTGCCGACCCTCTGCTGGTAAATAACGCTGTAAAGTAAACGCCGAGCAATCCGCTATATGAAAAAATCATCACGCTTAATGCAAAATTCAATAGAGGCATATCGGTGTATTGCTGCCAGTAATAACACAATGCCGCCATTAGAGATAACGCAATTGCTACCACTCCCATTGAAATACGACCGGCAATAACAAGGTGGGATTCGGTCAATTGTTGCCCGCGCTTAATCCAATCCTTGTAAATATCTTGTACAGCGACAGATGACATAGAGTTAAGCCCAGAGTTTAGCGTCGATAACGCAGCCGCAACGATACCAATTGTCACAATCGCTTTGAGCCCCGCTGGTAAATCTGTCAGTACGTAATACATAAAGATGGTGACGGTTTCACCTTTAAACTCTGGGGTAGGAGCATTTACATTCGACTGCATCAAGGCAGGCTGCTGATAGTAAACAAACAATAGCAATCCGATACACATAAAAATAAATACAACGGGTATACCGATAAAGACCGATGACAGCATTGCCTTCACCGCACTTTTTTCATCTTTACATGTCAGCATGCGTTGCGTCACATCTTGATCAAGACCATATGCGGCGATATTAAGCAATACTAATCCGGTCAGCACAGACCACATTGAGAACACGCCTGCACCGGTAAAATCAACAGAAAAATCGAACAAGACAAGCTTCGATTCGAGACCTTCTCCAGGTGCGCCAAGGGCTGTGATAATCTGTGAAAAATCTGCTGGAATACTCATCAATAGATAGATTAAAACTGAAAGCGCGGCACCTACATATAGCAAGCATTGCAGTACATCTGAGTAAATGACACTTCGTATGCCACCGCGAACCGTATAAACGAATCCAATTGCCGCAATAACAACAATTGAAATAATCACATTTTCCGCTCTTATATCACCAAATAGAATCATTGAAATTGCAATTGCCGCCATAAAAAGACGCGAACCGCTGGCAAAAAGGCGACCGAATAAATATATTAAGCCCGCCTGATACATTGCGTTTTTGCCAAACCGGCGACCCAGTAGCTCATAAACAGTAAATACGCGATATTTGTAGAATTTTGGAATGAGAAATTTAGCAACAAAAATGGCAGCGATAATACTGGCGATATTTGCACTAAGATACGTCAAGTTACCTCTATAGCCCTGATCGGGACCACCCAAAAATGTTGCGGCTGATTGTGCAGTTGCCAATACAGATATACCAACTGCCCACAATGACATCTGATTAGACCCTAAGAAATAATCCTGACTGGTGTTATTTGAACGATTGACATAAATCCCGGTAACTACTAGCAGTAAGCCATAGATTGCAAAGATGGACCAATCAAGGAGGGTGAAATTTTCAAGCATTTTAATCGACCGCTTTTAAGTAGTGTCTCGTTATTGCTCAGTTCCGATGAATTGTCTTTCAATCAAATGCCAAAAATTCAGTCGATTATGAAAGCTATAGATTTGAAAGCCTAAAAATCATGGATGATTTTTTGGAGCGCCCACGGATGGGTTTACAGCGACTTTCAAATCTATAGCTTTCATGATTGAATGAACAACGCACAATGTTAACAACAATTTACCGGAACTTAGCCTTATTTGTTTTTTATTCGTCGTATTAAATATAGCGTCGCGGGACACGTTTTGACAGCCTTGTCATAAGTTCATACCCAATAGTATCTGCGTGATGGGCAACTTCATTTATTGCATTGTTGGGTCCCCACAATTCGACAAGGTCGCCTATTTTGACGCTATCGTGCTCAGTTATATCAAACGTGATCATATCCATCGACACGCGGCCCGCTAAATTTATTTGCTTTCCATTTAACCATGCCGGTGTTCCAGATTTAGCATGGCGAGGGTAACCGTCTGCATATCCTGCGGCAACTGTGGCAATTCGGCTAGGTCGACTGGCTGTCCAAGTTGCACCGTAGCCGACACTGTCGCCAGCAGGGATGTCTCTGATCGCAATCACGGGCGCGCAAAAGCGCATAACGGGTTCAAGCGCAGTGGTTTGATTGTTTAGTGCATGGCCGAAAGGGCTTGAGCCATACATCGCGATACCCAGTCGATTTATGCTTGCTCTCGAAGACGAAAATGCCATCGTTCCTGCTGAATTTGCAATTGATGTTGGATTTTTTACATCTTCTACCAATGCCAGAAAATCGCGAATTTGTGTTTTCGCGTTGGATGATGCTTCCTCATCAGCACAGGCCAGATGTGTAGCAATGACTGCTTGATCAGTAAAGACATCGGCGTAGTGATTTTTTAACCACAAAAAGTCTTCCGAAAGAAAGCCAAGTCGATGCATGCCGGTGTCAAATTTGATCCATTGATGTCCATTTAGCGCGTTGTTGTTATTTTCTTTGCGAAACCAATCAAGTTGGATTCGGTTATGTAACATCCAATGAATATCTAACCGTTTTGTGTCTAACAGTTGCGAAGCTTCAAGTGGACCTTCTAGTACCAAGATAGGCTTATTGATACCTGCGCTTCTCAGCTCAATAGCTTCCTCAACAATGGCAACACCAAACATTGAGGTATATTTTTCAAGTGTTTTTGCTACCGGAATTGCACCATTTCCATAAGCGTCGGCTTTTACGACGGCTAATGCATCACTTTGCGGCGCAAGTGCCGCTAGCCTTTTAAAATTTCGTTTGACTGCCTGTAGATCGACTTCTGCAAACGTGTTCCTCATATTTTTATTTGCCTTTGGGTAACATGAATTTCTAACCTAGGAAAGTTAACTTCTATAGGTATTGCAGCGCTTTGTCCAACCTTGCAACCAACGCAATTCAACTTCTTTTTGTGGTGAGTTGTTTATTCGTTGTACCAGCACCTCAATGCAGCTTTGCGCAAATGCATCATTGACATTTTGATTAACATCCATGTTGAGAAGTACTTGTTTCAGCCCCCAACCTTTTCCCTCATACCGTTCTTTTGGCGATGTGCCTTCGCCTTTGAAATTGACATAATCAATAAGACTGTACATGCCAACTTCAGATGTTGTTAATTCGTTGAATCTTTGTTCCAAGATCATCTTCTGATTGGGTTCTTCAATGTCTTTCAGAATCAAAGGGAGCGCAAGTTGCATGCGTTGATGGATAAATGCAATCTGCAGTGAAAACGTGCTATTGATAAGGTCGCTAAGCTGTTTGTATTCCGATGTCATTTTTGCGGTCAAAAATGCTTGTTTGTCCTGCCAGGGACAGTCATCGGATGCCTGCAACCAGTCGGGAAGCTTGATACCAGAGTCTTTAAAGTGTTGAATCAAAGAAGGAAACGTCTCGGTAAACGGGCTGTTAAGTCCTTCTGGAAACCAGATAAAATGCCCTATCCCCAATGATGCAAATGCCTCGCCATCATTCCATGCAATTAAATACTCGGCATTTCCGCCAGTTTCGTTTATGAAGATCTTTTGGCCAATGCTTTCAAGTTGTTCCGTCGATAACTCAACATCTACGCTCGCCTTGGTGTCAGGTACTGAAACTACGCACAATACTAGAGGCAAAACAAAAATAAACAGTATTCTCATAAGATTCGTCATTAGAAGGGTTGATTAGATATCAGCATAAATACTAACCAAATACTTTTGAGAATAAAGTAATTTTATTGGCATATCACTTGCTGACTACATGTAGTGCTTTTATAGAATTCGTCTAGGCTACGTCACCGCTTTGAATATTGCAATCATCCCTGCTCGTGGAGGTAGTAAACGAATACCACGAAAGAACATCAAGACCTTTGCCGGTCAACCAATGATCGCATACTCGATTAACGCAGCGTTAGCGTCTGGTTGTTTTGACGATATTGTGGTGTCGACCGACGATGCTGAAATAGCTGAGGTTTCTGAGTCTTTTGGTGCTTCTGTACCATTTATGCGTCCTGAGTCACTAGCAACAGACGTTGCTGGTACTATGCCGGTTGTCGAGCATGCTATTAAGTCGCTTTCATATAACAACCAAATCCAGCATGTGTGCCTTATTTATCCGACAGCACCATTAATAAATAGTATCAATATTGCAAAAGCCTACCACCTATTCATTAAGAGTAATGCGACCTATACCTTCTCTGCAGTGACTTACCCTTCACCTATTCAACGTGCGCTTAAGTTTGATGAAAACACTGGCGTTGAGATGTTTTACCCGCAATATCTGGATAGCCGTTCGCAGGCACTGACAGAAGCCTATCACGATGCAGCGCAGTTTTATTGGGGGAGAGTAGATGCATTCAAAAAGCAGCTGCCTGTTTTTGCTGGTTATTCCAACATTTTTCGCATTTCTAGATGGCACGCGCAGGATATAGATACTGAAGAGGACTGGCGATATGCAGAGCTTCTTTTCAAGCTCCAGGCGCAATCTGCCGACAATAAATAACGGATAAATTAACAAATGAAAGACAGAGGTAAAGCATGTCACTTGCAGTACTTTGTAATGCAAATGCCGATGTGGGTTACGGGCATTTTTTTCGATGTTTATATCTTGTCAATGAATGGCAACGAATAACCAACCAGTCTGTAAGATGGTATGGAGATATTGATGATGCTTTGCATGAACACTGTTCAGTTATCATCAATGTGCCTTGGCAAGACGCAATATCGCATGTAAATGCAATATCGCCGGGAACCTTATTGTGTGACTCGTATATGCTTGATGATAATGTGGTTGATACATTGGCTCAGCATCATAAAGTTGTTGTTATCGACGACTTTGGTGATCATCTTTTTCCGGCTGCAGAGGTCGTCATAAACTTCACGGTTGCTGGAGCACAATACCCATATAAATCACAGCGTAGGTTGATTGGACCGGACTATTTTTTATGCGATCCGTCACTTGATGCTATCCGCAATCGCAACTTATTTGAAAAAGAAAGAATCGAAGTACATCAAAACGCTATGTGGCAAAACAAACGCCTTGACGTCGAGTCTGCTAGGTTTCTCATCGCAATGGGTGGATTCGATCGGCATCAAGTCGGCGGTCATCTAGCGATACAGTTGGGCAACTCATTGCCGCAGTCAAAGGTTATTTTACTAGGAAAGTATAATGATGAACTCGTATCTTCACTTCCAAAAAATGTCGAGCACATACCATACACAGACAGCATGAACGAGCTATTCAAATGCGTCAATATCGTGATCTCCGGCGGGGGACTGGTCAAGTACGAAAGCGCTTATTGCGGAATTTTGAATGTTGTGTTGGCGCAAACAGACAAACAAATGCAAGAGACCCAACAGTTTAAAACGCTTGGTCTGTGCGAACCATATGGTATGGCTCGAAATTTGCTCAGCGCTAGCAACGAAAGTGGTAGTGAAGATGGAAACACAAGCAATGCAGATAAGGATGAAGAGATAAATCACTTTGTATCCTGGTTGCGAAATGTTGATGTGGATGACTTATTGTTTGAACTAAAGCGCTCAAGCTTAAATGTGTTTAGCGCAAAATCCTCGCATAGCACCGCAACATGTCTTTTAAATATTTTAGGTGAAGAGTTTTGAGCGAAGTTATCAGAAAACACTACGAATCGCTTTACGAACTGCACGGTAGAGACCACAACGCACTTCAATACAGTTCAGGCAGTTCTCAATTTAAGCGCTTTGAAATCCTACTGGATATGTTTGATAGTGCTACGAGCATCGCAGATGTGGGTTGTGGGCTTGGTGACTTGTTGCCAGTCGTTCGCAAGCGATTTAATGACATTATTTATTATGGCTACGATTTTGTTGACAGTTTTTTGGATGATGCAAATCGACGTTTTGCAAGCGACCAAAATGCGATATTTACAAAATTAGATATCACTCAAGATAAGATAACCACACCGGCTGACTATGTCGTGCTCAGCGGCATGCTCAACAATGCAATGCCTGACAATCAGTATTTCACCGAAGTCGTTTTAAATAAAATGTGGTCATCATGCAAGTATGGGATAGCTTTTAATAGTTTGTCCACTTATGTCGATTACTACGACACCGGGCTGTATTATCAGAATCCGCTTGCGCTCTTTGATTACTGTAAAAACAACTTCTCCAAATATGTTACTTTGCGGCACGATTACGATATTAAGGACAATTCAATCCCCTTTGAATTTACCATTTACGTCTACAAAAAATGACCTCTGAATATCAACATCAAGGCCCTAAAAAGGATAAACCAGAAAGTAAGGAGCAATCGCAAGATAGAACGCTTGTTCAATCGAATAGTGGCGACCCACAGGGAGCGAACGAATCAAGAGTTAAAACTCAGAATGTGACTAAACTCGCCACCGAGCGAGCAATTACATCTGTTGTAAACTGTGCAGGTAAAACCGCTGTTAAATGCGCTGTTAAATGCGCGATTATGCAGCCCACTTTTTTGCCTTGGGCAGGCTATTTCAATCTCATTCAGCAAGCAGACGTTTTTGTGTTTCTGGATGATGTCCAGTTTGATCGGCGCTCATGGCAATCGAGAAACCGCGTGTTTATCGGCGATAAACCTGGCTGGTTAACATGCCCGACAATCAAAGCGCCAAGAGAAACGTTAATCAAAGATATTCAGATTTCAGATCTCGATGACTGGCGTAGCAAGCATATTAAAACGCTTTCGTTAAATTATTCTAAAACGCCGTTCGTTCATCAAATTTCGCCCATCATCAACGCTGCATATAAAAATGACAATCACCAACTTGCAGACATGAACATCTACATTATCAAACAGATATGTAAATTGCTTGGCATTAAGACAAAGCTGATTAGAGCGAGTCATTTGCGTGTTGAAGGAAAGCGCTCTGAAAAACTCATGAATATATGTCTCGCCCTTGGTGCAACAGACTATCTAAGTCCAGAAGGCTCAAGACAATATCTTAAAGAAGACCAGATATTCGATGCAGGTGAGGTAAAGCTGCATTTTCAACAGTTTCATCCAAAGCCATACCAACAAAATCACACTGCTAAGTTTGTTAGTCATTTGAGCATAATCGACGTAATTGCCAACATCGGTATTGCAAGGACAATGAGCTACATCAAGGAAAGTCATCTAAAGGAAACGCAAATCGAGGAAAGCCATATCGAGAATAACAGTGACACCACCGATATTGAATGATATCCAGCTATCCTCAGCAATCATTGGGCAACATCACAAACCTTTTGTCATTGCGGAATTGTCGGGTAACCACAATCAATCACTAGAAAAGGCACTAGCGATTGTTGAGGCTGCAGCGAAAGCTGGCGCGAGTGCGTTAAAACTGCAAACTTATACCGCAGATACGATGACAATAGACTGTCGCGGATCCGATTTTGTGGTCAAGGGGACAGGGGACGCGTGGCAAGATAAAACACTTTACTCGCTCTATGATGAAGCACACACCCCATGGGAGTGGCACAAACCCATATTTGAAAGATCATATGAACTGGGCATGATCCCATTTAGTTCGCCATTTGACGAAACGGCAGTTGATTTTCTTGAATCACTGGAGATGGAAATCTATAAAATCGCCTCCTTTGAAATGACAGATGTGATGCTTTTAAAAAAAGTCGCGTCGACCAACAAGCCAGTCATTATGTCGACAGGTATGGCGAGCGAATCAGAAATCGAACTAGCCGTTAACACGCTTAGAAAAAACGGATGCGAAAAATTAGTATTACTCAAATGCACAAGTGCATATCCTGCTGAATATAAAGATGCAAACTTAACCACCATTCCTTATCTGTCATCTAAATATCAAGCGCTGGCGGGGCTATCAGACCACACTATGGGTGCTGCTGTGCCCGTCGCGGCGACTGCATTAGGTGCGCGCGTAATAGAAAAACACCTCACGCTTAATCGCAAAGAAGGTGGCGTTGATAGCCACTTTTCGATGGAGCCTGACGAATTTGCCACGATGGTTACGCAGGTGAATCAGGCGTTTGAGTCACTAGGTGAGATACAAACATCGCCATCAGATGCAGAGCTTGCTTGCAGGCAATACCGCCGTTCCGTTTATGTGGTAAGTGATATCGCCCAAGGCGAAGTGCTGACGACAGAAAACATCCGCATTATCCGTCCAGGGTTTGGTGCACCACCTCATCACTTTGAGAAGCTATTGGGGAAAACGGTGAATACGCCGATAAAAAGAGGTACAGCAATGACGGAAGCGCTTATTAATAAGTTGGTTAATACGTCCTGAGCAAATTTCCACGCAATTACGTGTCGAAAGGTGCACTTGTGACGATGTTTTAGGGGCTGCGGAGCTGTTTGTATTTAAAAGTCGCTCTAGGACGTCCATGTTCGCTCGGGCTCGCACATCCTTGTGCTCGCACGCTTTTAAATACAAACATTCCTCCGCCCCATCTCATCGTCGCAAGAGCAACAAGCGTTACTAGAAAGAGGTCGCCTTTATGAATCAATCCATTGATCTTTCAAAACTGATGGTGAATGTTTCCGATACCCGAAAACCATTTGTTATCGTGGGGGGCGGCATAGCGGGCGTATATGCGGCACTATTGTTACAAGACTTATGTCCTCACCAAAAAATTATCATTATTGAACAGTCGGCGTCTTTGGGCGGTTTGTTAGGATCCAGACAGTTTCATGGACACTGGTTTGATTATGGGACGCATGTGCCCCGTGAGACAGGCCTAGCGCACATTGATGAACTGCTGTTTAGCTACATGCAGGAGAAAGGCTTTAGTTCTTTTAGAAATAGCAATGCAGCCAATATTTCAAAAGATAACTGTTTATATACACGATCTCCAAACCCATTTTTAGCGACGCCATCAAATACGAGTATTTCGCTTCAATTAGATGAAATTAAAAAATCAAATCAGCACGGTGAATTTGAGAATTTAGATGCGCAGTTGAGGCAAGTATACGGGGATTCTCTTACCGAGGACTTTTTTGCGCCCTGTATGAAAAAACGTTTTGGTGCTCGACTCAATGAATTAGCGCCAAACAGCCATCAACTTGTTGGGCTTAGCCGATTGATATTAGGCAACGCCGACTTAATGGAAACATTGAAAAAGCAGCCATCCTACGACAAGGTTCTTGCCTTTGCAGATCAGACAATGGGAATGTCTAAGCTTAATCACTATTACCCATTGGATGGAGATGGTGTAGGGAAGTGGATAGACGGACTTGTTGATAGTTTGGATGAAACCAATGTGTCGATATTTTGCCAAGCAAACGTCACGGGTGTTTCAGTTGAAAATGAACAAATAGAAAGCATAAGCTTTGTTGATCACACTGGATATAAACAGACTATCGACTGCGAACAATTGTTTTGGTGCGGTCCCGTTTTTCCATTATTGAAACTATCTAAGAGCAGCTACAAGCCGTCTTATCGACCTACTATTAGACAGACTTACCTTTATCATTTTGCGTTTGAACAGCCACCGATTATCGAAAGCAACTACGTGAATGTCAATGATCCTAAATTTTCGAGTTTTCGAATTACGTTGTATTCCAATCTATGCAATACGCCCACTGATACTCATCGAATCACTGTTGAAGTAATTGCTGATAAAAGCGTGGATAGCATCCCAGATTGCGAATCCATTTACCAAGAACTTATTCAGATGCGCATTATTGAACAAGATAATCCATTGAAGTTTGCGGTAAACGATACAGTTACCGCCGGATTCCCAGTGTTAACGGTAGGGTTTATGCAAGAAACCAAAAAGCAATCAAGTGTAGCACTTGCGCATATGACTAATTTATCTCTCCTTGGCAAAGCCAATGGGAAATCATTTTTTATGCATGATGTCCTTGTGAACGCGCATGACCAGATATGTGCTTTGGTAGAATAATTCGCAGTGTTTACTTGCGCGTCTATTACCTAAGCAACCAAAAAGCCCGCAAAATAGGCTGTCATCGTTACATTCAACGTGTCTTTATTACTTTATCTACGGAATTAAATCTCTTAGATGCTTTAGTCTGTCGTGTGGTAGTCTTGCCCTTGGGGCCCAGTGTGGAATAGTTGAATAAACGGTTTTGCCGCATTCAATGGCGACAATAAGACCGTAACTTTCACAGCCAAATACCCAATCAGCATTGGCGATGGATGTTTCAATATCCTCAAAGGTATCGAAAACAATTGGCAAATCTCGATTCTCCTCAACCCAGTTTCTATATTTGGCTTCAGATTCTGAGGGATGCATACGTAGCCGGATTTGTGGATAGGTGCTTGGGAATACGGTGGTTAAATACTGTTTAAAGTAGTTCAACGCCTGAAATTCTTCGTCAATACTCTGCGCATTTCCCCAATCTTCATGCACGGGTTCCAAAACGTAAAGGATTTGATTATTTAGGTGCTTCTTTGCGTTTACTACTTTTGATTTTGCATTTAATAGATAATGATTTTTGATAGTAAATACCGGAAGCGTCGGAAAGGTAGCATTTGCTAGCGAGAAAGCATCTTCATCAGTAACCCAGACTTCATCAGGAAGCACAATTTTATTTTGACGCGTAAATCGCGGTATATAGTTTACCCAATGATCGATGAGTGCAACACAGTGTTTCTCTTCCTGCTTCGCCAGAATTCTTGCATTGTGTTCTATATCAGATGACCAACCTGTTCCAGTTAGAACTATATCGATAACACGCAAAACGTCTGCAAGGTCATCAAGTACTTTAATATCGAGTAATTTATGATTCGGTACGTTATGCCCCCATTTTATTAATGCTGGACCTGACAATACATAATACTTGGCGGGAAAATCCTTTACGGCTTCATTGGACATCAAGATATTCGCAGCTCCCGCATCGTGAGCAACAACTACATATCGATTTGTAGGTAAGTCTGCGGGGGTGGTCTTTATATGCATAATTAATAATTTGTGCATAGTCTGTACCATATGTAACATTAAGTGTTAAACACATGACATCAAAAGCATTACAAGGACCTAATAACAAATTATATGGATTGGCTTAGCATTTTACCCCCAATAATCGCCATTGCGGTCGTCATATGGAAAAAGGAAGTTGTACTTGCGTTACTTGTTGCTGTGCTTTCGGCAGAGTGTCTTATCATTTTGACAACTGGGACGAGTAATATTCTCCTAACGCCAATCAATATGGTTGAACGTGTAATTAGCACGGTTACCAGCGGCGGTAATGCAAGGATCTTACTGTTTAGCCTGCTTGTCGGGGCATTACTTGCGTTTATTCGAGATTCAGGCGGTGTCAGCGCGTTTGTAGACAAATTGATCAACAGCGGCTTTGTCAATAACAAACGCAGAGCCGGTGGAGTGACGATGCTGACCGGCGTCGTGGTGTTTATTGAATCGAACTTAAGTGTGCTAGCAAGTGGGATTATGGCGAGAGGGCTTTTTGATAGGTTTAAGATGTCAAGAGCGCGCCTTGCATATGTGATTGACTCGACATCAGCCCCCATTTGTATATTGATACTCGTTAATGGCTGGGGCGCCTATATTCTCTCATTGCTGAGTATCTATAATTTAGACGTCAATCTCATTGTACTTTTATGGTCGACAGTCCCCTTTAACTTTTATGCGTTGCTCACGCTTGTCGTTGTGATGTATACCGTTGCAACGGACAAAGTACATGGCCCGATGATAGATGCTGAAAAACGCCTCGAAAAAGTTAATACAAAGGTTGTCGTGCATGAATCAACTAAAAGCCGGTTTATGTTGTTGCCGCTGTTGACCATGATTGTAGGCACTGTGTTTTTTATGTTGTGGACCGGTGAAGGGGATTTTACCAAAGGTAGCGGCAGTAAATCAGTGCTTTATGCGACGTTTCTATCCTGTATCGTTGGATATAGCATGCTGACACTCTCCGGCAAGTTTGATCATAAGGCAAGCATGAAAATTGGTTTCGCTGGCATGAGCGAGCTATTACCACTGGTTGCAATAGTTTTGCTATCAATTACGCTAGGCGCAAGTTTAAAAGTATTGGGGACAGGCGTTTTTGTCGCCGGCATTGTAGGGGAGCATCTCGCCACATTCCTTATATTGCCTGCACTTTTTGTTGCAGGAGCCATTATATCATTCACCACCGGCACGTCCTGGGGAACATTCGCAATACTCATTCCAATTGGAATACCATTGGCGCAAACTACGGGTTTACCCTTTGAGCTGGTGCTGGCAGCAATTCTTGGAGGAGGCATTTTTGGCGATCATTGTTCTCCCATTTCTGACACCACAGTTATTTCGTCACTTGCAGCAGGCTGCGATTTACTCACGCATGTAAAGACACAGTTACCCTATGCCATTTCTGTGGGTATCTTTACAATAGTGCTTTATACATTGATAGGTTTATTTGTGGTTTAATCTCTGGCAAAAAAGAAAAAGGGAAGTTATGTTCTGTTCAAGTGTTGCTAAGCTTCTACGATGTTGATTTACAGTTGATTGTAGGTATTCGTAATTTGAAAGCTTCGAAAAC
>DDLV01000094.1 GCA_002340325.1 Glaciecola sp. UBA2563
CCCGAGCGTTATAAGCTGGTTGTCAGCGTCTGCATCATTGGCTGTTATGCGCCCGTTGTTATCTCGCTGCACGATGCTATTACCGTTCGCCACGACGCTTTTATTGTTGATGATATCTTGCGTTTTATTGGCAACATCCATCATCACATTTGCAGCATTTTGCACAACTGCTGCGCTTGGCGTAATGACACAATCGTGTATACCATCAGGATAGGGCCAAGCGCGATACAATTGCACAATTTCAGTGCCTTCAACATCAACAGCAAGCGCCACTTCAAGTGATAGTCCTTGTCCATGCTCAAGTTTGGCGTTTTGTTTAATTTTAGATATCGGATCCGAGCCAGGTTGGACAACTGCTGTTTTTGAGCCGTTCGTAAATGACAGCGACCCATAGTAAAACGTTGACATGATTATTCCTCGGTTGAAATTATCGAGAGACTTTGATTTTGGATAAAAGCTGTACTGAGATAGCGAGATTGACTACTGATAATCGCTCGGTACATAAAGTTGTCTGTTGAGCTACTTATATCTGTGTAACTAAATGTACCTACTAAACTTTCTGACAATGACCACTCAGGTGCGCCTGGCTCATTAAACTCAAGTACGTTTATAGCGCCATTAATTCGTGTTGGGCCAATGACGGTAACCCATCCGCCTGATCCGATTTTGCGTTGCAGCGTTATGTCGGCATAGGGATTTGCAGGGTTTGGTGCAGGGGTTGAACTTCCTGCAGGCTCTTCATAATAACCGTTGTACGAAAATGCAAACTGTACCTGTTTATTGTTTCCGTCAGTAGAAAATGGCCCCAATTCCAGCGTCGGATTTAACGTAATAACCGATGTCTTGGCTGGGTTAATAATAATGCTCGGATCGAGCGAGCCGCCAAAATAAGAGCCGCCAACAGAATCCAGCCAGAACGTCGCGTTGTTTCGTGTTGCTTGTGTGTAGTCTGGTTCGCTACCAGTTGTGAATTTAGGGCCGTAGTAAAAGATTAATCCATCAGGTCCAAACCCAGACGCTTTCATAAGCAACATATATGCAGGTCCCAACAGAGCAACTTCGCCTCTGAATATGCCGCCTAATGCATCTATAATGCCTGAAAACTTTAATTTTCCTGCGACTACTTCTAAGCCAGGCTCTCCTGCTGTAGGCTCCCACCTAAATTCGTTGCCCACAAAATAAAGGCCTGAAAACGTAGGGTTTGCGAACAATCCGACAGACGCTAGGCGTCCATTTGCTTGCACAGATATTAACGCGTTAGAGCGAATATAATTAAGCTCAGTATCTAACGTTGTTGCAAGGTTAAGCGATGCCGTTGCGTTGTTGTTTGCGTCTGCGACATCATTTTGAATCGTTGTGATTGAACTGGCATTTTGGTCTGCCTTTATATCGGCTTGCTGCGCGAGATTAAACGCAGCATTCGTATTGCCATCGCCGCTTGTAACTTGTCCCTGTAGCACCTGAATTGCACTGGCGTTGTTATTAGCATCAATGATTACCTCATTGATTCTAAGAATTTGAGCAAGTAAATCAGAACTAATATTACCAACAGAAAGCTGCAGAGCATTGATAGCCGACGCGTTGCCGTTGATATCCGTTTGCGCTTGCGTGAGTTCATCAGCGAGCGCAACCACTTGCCCTTCAATGGCATTGGTAATGGATGTTACATAGGTTTGCAGCGTGCCTTCTTGCGCATTGATAAAACTTGCCGCTTCATTCGCTTTAATCAGCGTGTTATCTGCATCAAATTGTGCGTATTGTGCAGTAATCGCTGCGATGCCCTCATTGGCATCAAGTACACTTTGGATGTTTGTTGTGGTAACAACCTCTGAAGGTAAATCAATACTGATGTTTTCAACAGCTGCATTAATGAGTCCAGGGACCAACTGCAGTTCACTGGTTAACTGCGTGATTTGCTCTTCAGTGGCTTCTAATCGTTGCGTCGAGATATTGGCTTCGCCTCTAACGCTATCAATTAAAAATGTTACTTCCGTAAATTTATTATCTGCATAGCTTGTTGCACGATTAATTACCTGTCCGGTAATAGGATCCTCAGACACTACATAGTCAAGTAGTGAATCACCTCTAGTACTTCGCACATCTTGCTCTATCTGCATAGATTGCAGTGAGGCAAACATTTCACTTAGCCTGGCTTCAATGTTGTAATCAGCCAGCACGTTTTCAGTGAAATTTGCCGCAGCTTGTCGAATGTCGCGTTGCGGGACACCTTCAATGGTTCTTTGGATCCATTCTGTCTCGATGTCATTAACGATATAACGCACCCAGACATAGTACATCTGTGCATCTATTGAATAGATATCAAACTGCGTGCCTGGCATTTGTGTCGCAGCGTTATCAAAGTCTGGTGTCGTGTTCCATCTGACTTCATAGATACCGTTGTCAATCTGTGGTGGTCTAACAGACACCACACCATCATCGGTATCAAGCGCGAAATCATCAAAGACAACATCAGATACCACAATATCAATGCTTGCACTGTGACCGCTTCTAAAGAGCTGTTGGCCTATCACTGTTACGACATAGCTACCATTAGGCAGATTAAGCGAATATGACGCCGATTTGGTGTCTGCTCTTAACTTGCCATCGACATAAATCGAATAAATATGTGCATCATTTGGCGTCCACGTGAGTAAGCGCTGGTTATTGATCCAATCCAAATCCTCAACAGCAGGGTGCTTTTCTGTCGTTGACTGATAAACCGGAACGGGAACATACTGTCCAGCGCCGGACCAATCGTATATCGTTGGATTGTATTTTGAGGCGACAATATGATAAAACTTGAGGCCGTTTTCGTGCTTTTCATCGATAGACTCAGGCAAGTAAAGCTCTTTATTCCAACCTTTTTTTGGAATTGTTATCGATATTGGTTTGTATGGTATTAGCCGCGCGGCGATGTTTTGCGCCTTAAACCGCACAACGGCCCTGTTTTTTGCTTCGAGATAAACAATACGCGCGTGCTCATACGCCTCAACATAAAACACGCAAAGCTCAAGGTGAATATCGTCTTTAACATTATCTATCCAGTTTGCTTTTTCAAGCGCTTGATTATGCTCATCTGAACCTTTTTCTGGATACGTCGCAAAGTCTTTTTCATAGTTTTTATCAGGGTTAATAAAACTTACCGTGACTTGCGTATAAGCTTCATTAGCCGCGACAGGCTCAGTTTCAAATTTGCCGACAATATTACTTTCATTGAAATCAATAACCGGCGTAATGTCGCGTCCTTTTGTCGCAACTTCAAAATAGCCGCGGGGACAAGATACTTTTGAAAAACAATGTTTTTCAAATATCTTGATGACATCGCCAAATTCTTCACCTGTTGAGATAAAACCATTTACTGTCCAGCGTTTTTTGGATACCCCGTCTTGCATAACACGTTCGTTTTCAATCCACTGGATAGCATCGGCGAATGAATCGCCGATAAGGGCAGGAAAGCCCATACCCACCATGCTATCGTCAAGGTACCACTGAAGCGCAGCGAATGGATTATCAGCCCAGCTGTCAGATAGACCGTTTGATGTGCCATCAACACGGCGTAAATTGCCTTTAGCCGTTTTAAGCCAAAAATCATGCGAGGGGTCGCGCTCAAAAACAGACGGATCTTTATGATACTTAATGACGGTATGCACAACACCGCGGCCATACATGTCATCAGGATAATCGAACAGGTCTTTGAAATCTTGCCACTGCAGTGTGCCAGTTATGGGGCCACCGCCGCGTGTTGTTGACGCAAGTATTGAATGCGCTTCCGTATTTACATTAAAGCGATACTTCGGATCCGTACTTGGTGTATTACCCACCCATAGTTCAGGCTGTTGGTCAGCAATAACGATAGGGCCTACGCAAAATGCTACGACAATGCCGACTTGATTTGCTGTTTTGTTTTCGCGTTTAAACGTGATTTTGGGCGTAAGTTTGACCGGTACCGTGCCAAACAACATATCTAGTGGCTCATCTGTCTTTGACTTTTCTGAAATCGCAAGCTCTGGCGCAGGCGCTTCTTTAACACCAATAAGAGCGCCGAGAATATCGGAAAGTATGCCCATTAATCTTCGTCTACTGGTACGGTGCTTAAAATAGTGCCTTCGTTAAGGCCTGCTATCGCGTTGTTATTGCCATCACTTGCACTGACATCGTAGGTTGTTTCGTGCGAGAACTGCATAAACTTATCTTCTGGAAAGCGTAACTGATGGCTTTTGATATTAGTTTTAAGCACATTTCTTTTATTCGCTGCGCCCAAAGGACTTGTTAATGTGAAAATAGCCTTGGCGGTGCTGGTATCTTCAAAATCGGGCGTTTTTCTGATTTGTCCTGATTTTTTGCGTTCAACATCGATGATTTCACGGCCAGTATCCGTCTCCTCCCAAAATGCAACATAATGATGCACCCATCGGTTATGTAGAGAGCCGGCTAAAATGGTGTTAAATATGTCGCCTTGCACAGAAGATAGTGTTACTTGCCAGTCATTTGCTTTGACGCCCATGCTCATTGCGCCTGGGTCGACATCAACAAGTAAACCATTGGCAACATAATTATTTGACCCGTAAATGCAGTCATAGAAGTTGTCGGTTAAGTAATAATTGACATCCAGTGCTAGGTGCACGAGATTGAACCAATTGCCGAGCTTTTCAGCCTCCAGCACGTTATCGGGAACAGTGTAAGACATATTAAGTAAGTTCAACTGCCTCAAACTGCATGACAAACATTTTGGCATCATCAACAGATACTTGAGTGCTGACATCACTAGTGCGAACAACCGTGATCCGAGGCGTTGTAAAGTTCACAACCTCATCAACATTGACTGCTTTGCGCAGAGGATCGGACAGGCGAATCGTGACATTGCCACTAGCATCAGTATTAAATGGCGTAACTTGCACACCGCTTTGATTAATGCCTATCCAATACGCCTTATCATGGCTAGCAAAATTCAGCATGTCATCACATTTAACAATGTACTGTGTATTTGCCGGCCCGTTTTTAAGCTCAACCACTGTGCTGCCAGCGGCAGCTGCTGTTCTCACTTGCAAAGGTGTATTAATAACACCAAGTGCTCTACTGAAAAACGCTGGAATAACATCAAACGCAACATTTTTGCGGTGCTGTTTTAAAAACGCACGGCAGATACCGGCAACTTCACGACTAATTTTAGGTGATGTCACACGGATGCGTGTTTCGGGATTCATCTCGCGGCCAATTTGCATTTGACCGCCCCATGTACTGCTTGTTTGTACATTTGCATCATCATCAATGCGAAGAACACGCGCTCTAAACGCTGCAGGTAAAATCATCCTGTCCGCCGCTCCTCAAACTCTACTGCGGTAAGATACTTCTGTGCCTCGCGGTTGTACCATGATTGCGGTTTAGGCTCATCCGTTGCCATGTGTATGTTATAAATATTGCCACCCATCGCAGGGCTTTGACCTTTAGTGTGATCATAAATTGTTTCTTTCGGATGGACGATAGCAGCCATGCCGCCTTTACCATCAATACCACCAATGCGAGGACCATCACCCGTGTAACCACCACCGTCATAGGAAGCGATACCGGCAACTTTGCCAGCATATAATCCACCCGCGGCGATAACCGCACCGGCAGCGCCTGCGCCCAGCACAGGACCTATTACAGGAATTGCGGCTAGTGCTTTGTAGGCTTTCATTGCTGTTTCATAGGTTGCCGCCCAAATGCTCGCAATAGAGTTGCGCTTTTCTTCATCCATCAGCGTTTGGCCGATTTTAATGGCTGTTTTGGCGTAATTCGCGCGCTTGGTACCGACACCATCAAAATAAGAGGCTGTGGCATCTAGTAGGCTGTTATAGCCTTGTTTCATGATGGCTTGATTATCAGTCTCTAAGCCTGATAGCGTTTCAAGATGCTGCGCGTGTGCTTGTTCTTTCGCGGTGCGAAATTCTGTTTCAATTTGTGCGGTGACAAGGTTCTTTTCTTTTAGTAAATCAAACTCTGCTTGCATCTCAGCAACTTTGCGCTGATAGCGAACATCGGCCAGCTGAATAACTTTGCCTTCCATTTCAAGCTGCGCATCAAAAATCTGTTGGTACTGATTGCGCGCATTTTCAACCAATGATTGGTTACGGGCCTTGTCTGGATCCTCTCCTGCAGCCGGTGTTTTTGCTGCAGATAATTGTTTGTGCAGTGTACGCACGGATGCTAATAGCACGGGGTTTGAGATAGGAAGGATTTTGTCCGCTTTTATGACAGGCTCTTGAAACTGCCTTTTAGCCGCCGCATCGAATTTTGCGCGAACATCAGCAAGCCAGTCTTCTATTTCCGTTAATGGCATCTCTTCATTGGCAAGCGATTTGAGGCTTGAACGCAGAATTTTTGTTTGCATATCAAACGCGTTCGTATAGTTTTGAAGCTTTTGCACACCTGTTGCATCAAAACCAAGTTTTTCGGCAAAATCACCCCCAAGTTGAGCAATCCAGTTGACGCCTTGTAATGCACCATTAATGGTTTCGTATATTCCCTGGCTTATGCTCATAAAAGTCAGTTTTAACAACCGACCCAGATTTGCTAGATACCCAAACCCCTTGGCGACACTTGATACTACTTCGACCGCAATGTTCCCAAAGCCTCCGGCCTCTTTGCCTGCTTCGACAAAAGATTCTGACAAGGCTGCCACGATGGGCGCAGTTTCAATGGCAAGTGCACGACCAAAAGACGAGGCGAGTTTGCGAGCACGGTCAAGTTCATCATTTGCGATCTCAATTTTTGCAGCATCAACACGATTAACGGCAATACCCAGCTGCTCAGCTTCTTGCATCATTGCTGCAATGCCAGCTGAGCCAGCGTCAAGTGTGTTAAGTAATTTAACGCCTTCCGAGTCAAATAGCTTTTGCGTTAAAAAGACTTTTTGGCCTTGGTCTGCAACGTCAGATAAGCGATCTGCTATTAGCTTAAATTGTTCATCAGGGCTTCTGCTGGCAATGTCGTCAATTGAAATGCCCAGCTGGTCAAGTGCAACTTTAGCTTCCCCCTTACCGGTCGCGGCAACCTGACCAATGCGACGGGTCATGCGTTGTAGACCCATATTAAGCGCTTCGGTGCTTGCACCTGTTAAATCCGCGGCGTGCTGCAATCCAGCAAGGGCTTGTGTCGTTAGGCCCAGCCTGTCAGCTGTTTTGGCTTGTTGGTCGATAAATTCCGCGTTTTTGGCATAAAGAGCGGCATAGGTTGCAACACCTGTGGCAGCAAAGCCTGCCATTACCGCGGTTGCGCCGGTCACTATTTTGCGCGTTTTATCTGCCCACGACTTTGTGTTTTTGTTTGCTTTTTTAAGCTCAGCCGTCAGCTTTGCACTTTTACCAATCAAATCGATGGTCAATGTTGCAATTGTTGCCATAATTAAGCTCTTTTATTCATTGCGTTGACGCCAGGGACACGTATTTAAAAATGCCTCGGCTTCACGGCGTGCGTTTTCTTGTTCTCGTTTGCGCTGCTCGGCTCTATCAAACGTGACACCTAGCTTTGCGCAGTGATGTACCATGCGAAGTTCAAATTCTTCAGGGGATAGTCGTTGTCGTAAATCAAATACAGAGCAACCCAAGGCGTCCGCTAAATTGCAAAGCGCATCAATCTCAGGCTGCTCTTTTATTTTTTTTCGATTGCTTCCAGATTTACTTGGTTTAGGTCAGTGAAGAAAAGCCCAGTTGTATGGATCATGCCCAGTTGTTCAACATCCATTAAACTGGGAAGTTTTGCTGCTTCTTCTTCATCAAACCGACCATGTAGCATGTAATACGTGTTGTTTTGCGTGATTTTTTCGAGTTTTCTATAATTAGGGTTGGAAGATGCATACAGCTTTTGCGCCTCTACTTCTTTATTCGCAGGTAAACGATGAAGTAGAATTTTACCAAGACCAGGTATATTAAACTCACGTGTGGTTTTAGGCAGTTTCCCTGCCATTATTTGTTCAGCGGTAATCATGTGTTAGCTAGTTGGCACTGTTTTAAAGTCAACTTGCTGCAACTTACCAATGCATCCATACATTTGTTTTCCAGAATCTTTGCCTGATTCACCACTAAAGTTGTCATGAGGCAAGAAAACAGCATCTTGAATTTTGCCAGACGAGCGCGTCACTTTGATAGTGATAGGCGTCGATGCTTCAACCATATCGGTAAACGCTTTTTGGTCTGCAACACCTGGTAAACATCTTAACGCAAGCTCAAAATCTTGGTCTTCTGGCAATGCTTTTGGATAGTAGCTGCGCTGCGTCATATCAACATCAGTATCATCCTCAAACTGCTTGCCAGAGTTGATTTGTGGAATAACGCCTACACCAGGCAAGAATTTGTCAACTGTGCCAATGCCAGTTGAACAAAATTGTAAGGTCGCGCCGTGCGAATCGACTGTATCATCTGCAAGCGTTGAAGCGGGAGTTGGACCGGACATGGTTTATACCTCGTTGTAGTAAAAAATATAATCGGACGACTCTCTAAACAAATTTGAGTCTGTGTCTACATCAAAAAATCGACGTTGTTTAAGACCTAATTGCACATTGAGATAAGTGTCTTTAAAGCCTTGTTTATTAAAGATGTTATCCAATGCTTTTGAGATGTCTTTTGCTCGTTGTGGGTCTTTGCTGAAACAATCAAACTGAATGGTCGCATCGACTTGCATGTTTTGCATGTGCGTATCAATCTCAACCGGATCATCAATAACACGCAGCAGCACATAGTTATCATCTGTGTTGTGATTCAGCGTTAAATGAAAATTTCGCTCAATAAGCGAGGTAAGCGCAGTCGATTGAAGCGCTTTTGTTCTGATACTTTGTTCAATCATTTTTGTTGATGTTTTCTAGCGATGCGTTTTTGAGCTGCATTAATCTTTTTGCGAAGTGCATATTGAATAACGTGCGTAACCTGCCTAGTTCGTTGATTAAACGCATTTCTTATAATTGGGTTGGCCTCATTATGAGATGTGCCATACTCGTAATAAACAACATATGGAACTCTAAAAATACCAACACGCACCCTTGAAACAACATTCTTTTCTAATCTGCGTGTTACACCACCCTTACTAGTGCTTCCTCTAACCTTGATCCTAGACTTTAAGAATCCAGGTCTAATGGTAACTTTGTTACCTTTGCGCGTTTTTACCACACGAGGATGCTTAGACTGTGTTACGTTGCGGTGCATACTATTTTCATAACGCTTTGCGCCAGCTCTAAACGCACTCGTCATCATACCTGCTGCTTTTTTACTGCCTACTTCTTGGGCAATATCCAGCAAAGCTTTTTCCATTTCTTTCAGGCCTTGGATATCGATATCAATGCCATCAAGCATCAGTGATTTCCTTTACGTTCATCAGCGTTGTGACATTCGCCATGTTGACGTTGATAGGCTCGCCGATGATTTCAAAATTACGCACGATGTTGTGTTTTTTATCGTGATGCTTAAGGCGATGCGTAGCCGTGATCCGCGGTGAATAATTACACTCGATAGTGTGTGTTGATTCAGTCATCAACTGACCGCTTTGCTCGACCTCATCCGTTTTTTTAGACGTGATTTTGCACCACTTGTAAAAATCATCTGATGGTGTTTCAACGTTGAAACCATCATCGGAAGTTGTAGCATTTTGAAACATGACCTTTTTGTTTCGCGCGCCTGCGTCAATCGTTTTCATATAAAATCGACGGAAAGCTCTTGGCAAATAGCATCAAAACTGGCAGGTACTGACTGTAATAGCACTGGCGCGGTATCTTCTCGATTCCGATACCAGTGTGCAATTAGCACCAACAAACCTTGTTTTGCAAGATCGTATTTGTCCTTATCAATAAAATTATCAGTATCAATTTGATTGCCTGATACAGCTGCATGACCAAATGTGCATTCAATTTGCACAGCATCTGGCAGCTTAAAACCAATTGATGGCCATGATGTGTTGTATGCGGTAGTAACAGATGATTTTAGACCGTGCTTGATGACGCGGTAGTCTGTCTCAGGCATTGTCACTAACTGCCCGTGATTATCAATGTACCTGATTGCAATGACGTCTCGCAGTGGAAAAAAAGGCAGTTCAATCACATCCATAAACTTCGGTAATGCAACTTGCCATGTTTGTTGCACTAAATGACGTCCCGTGCGATTTTCAAATCGCGCCCGAGCGCGGGATATTAGAGGTATTAGAACATTCACATCATCTTCATCGGTGCGTGTATGTTCATACACTTCTTCAATCGTCAGCGGCTCTGCTTGCGGTCCATTTATGAGTAGATTGCGCATTAGTGATTCAACTGCCTTGTATTATTTTTTTTCGTCAGCTGCTTTTGGTTCTTTCACCTCTTTGGCCAGCTTTTGCTTAACTAATTCACTCGCAATTTTGGTGTCGCATTGAAACTCTTGGCCTTTGTCGACACTGCCAACAAAATAGTGTGTAAAGCTTTTTAGTGCGGTTAACGTTTTCATAAATTACCTTTTAGATGCAAAAACAGCAGGTCAATGCCTGCTGTTTTATGTGTTATTGATTAAGTTAGTGTTTATTCAACGACTAAATCACCGCCTACCATGCTACCCGGACGCCAGATTTCCATCGCTGCGCGACACGTTGCTTTAAGCGTCACAATATCTTTGGTGAAATTGTCATCATGCGCATCTGTCATCTCTATGATGATGTTGCGACGATTCGTAAATTGCGCCGCCTGAGACACAGCACCTGTTAAAAACTTACCTGCAGGCATCGCATTCGTTTCAACAACTGGCAATCCCCATAAGGTTTTTGCATTTTGAACGCGAGGATTAGCGCTTATAAAATGACTGTCAGATCCTTCCAATAAATCAATATCAGCGCAATCTGCAGGATTTAAGTAAACAACTTCAGCGGAATAGTCAGCAAGCTCAACTTGCGCTATTGCGCGGCGAACGTTTTTGTATTGGCCATCACCAGATACAGTCCCAGGCAGCGCAAGATAGTTACCCGTTTTGAAGAGACCATCAAGGTTTTGACCTGTGCCGTCACCTGTTAATGCTTGCTTATCTTTGCGATATTCACAGCCATAGTACAAGCGACCATTAATATAACTTGCGATGGCAGGCGCATCTTCAATCATCTGCTTACTGACGTAGATGAAATGACCAATGTTTCGTACTGGCACATTAATTAGCTCGAACCCTATATCAGATTCGGGATAAGCGAAATTGCCTTCCTGTGTCTCAGCTGCGTTGTTTGTAAAAAGGTTTTCACGCGTGTATTCAACAGCATTACTTGTCGTTTCACCACTTGGTAGCGTGTCGAGAACGCGCAGTTTTCTAAATGCTGCGCCAACCACTCCGGGGCGTCTATCTGGTGCCACTGTCTGGTCACTGCCAACATTAAGATTGTTTTGCGTTTCAAAGCTTGCTTTGGTGGTATTGCCGATAGCAAATTGATTGAATGGCTCGCTATCGGTAAATTCAGCCCCTATTGACTGAATATTATCTTCAATATCTTTTTGGCTGGTACCGTGTTGCTCGATATCAAGCACGCGCGCAGTGACTTCTTCAATTTGGTTAGTTAAATTATCAAGCGATTTTTTATTGTCACGACCTATTTTGCCGTGGTTTTGTACTTCTTCGTTAACTTTGTCGACAGCATCTTTGACTTCATCTTTGATGCTATTTAGCTGATTTTTAATTTCTTCTGGTGTAACTTGAGGCATTAGTAAGTCCTTAATTCAAAGTAAAATTGGATAAATGATTGTGAATTGAATCCAAATCTGCAGCAGACTCACTCTGAAACAGTGTTTTGGCTTTGCCGACTAACGCAGTAGCCAGCGATTTCGAACATCCTGACTCTCTCAGAACCTTCTCTAAATCTTTCATGTTGTTAATTTTTGCCATCGTTTGTGAAACAGTGGCGTTGCAAATATTTTTGGGTAGATTGTCAAACCGAGACATAAAGTCATTTGTTAATGCCACTGCCTGTAATTGCTCATCAACAGTCGTCGCAAAGCCCATTTCTTTTGCATCAGTCGCATTGATCCATGTTTCAGCAACTATTAATGCCATCAGCTCATCGTTATCGATGTTGACGTAAGGTGAGTAATTGCTCAGCAATGTCTCGGTAAGGCTATCAAGAAAATCTGCAGCGTCGCGTAGTTCTTTTGCTTTGCCGCTAACATTCAGACTTGGTTCATGGATCATAAGCAATGTATTTTCAGGCATCACGCGTTCATCGCCTGCCATAAAGATAACTGAGCCAGCAGAAGCAGCTGCGCCCAATACTGTTGTAGTGATTTTTGCTGAATGCTGTCTAAGTGCGTTGTGAATAGCAATACCTTCAAAGGCACTTCCACCAGGTGATTGAATCGTGACTTCTATTTCATCAGCGTCAGTATTATCGATGACATTAAGTACATCGAGGCTAGTGTTGCCATCATACCAGTCGCCAACAATGCCATTGATATTAATTTTTGCTTTGCCATTGCCAAAATTTTGAACTTTAAAAAAACCTTTAGGCATTGTCTGTCACCTCATTATCTGATGCTTTCTTTCCCTCAGTAGGTGAGGGATTAAGTTTGTCTCCACCAGGCACTGGCGGTAAATTTTTGCGAGTTCGCGCTTCGTTTGGCGTCATAATGGGACCACCCACCATGCCTTTTAAATATTCCATTTCAGTTTTGCTGTCACCGCGGGTAAGTGCGTCAAAATCAACGTGATATTCATAACGTCTGCGCTCTGCTGGCTTAAGTAATTTTTTAGCAAGTGCTTGCTCCCACCGAGTCGCGTAGGGGTTTAGACCGAGGCGATACCACCCTATAAGAATTTGCTCAATACTGCTGCCTAGCGTGGTGGAATCTTGCGTTTCGCCAATGAGTACTGGCGGCACGTTGCCGAAAAATCGGCAAATATCGCGTAGGGAAAAGTGCTTTGATTCTAAAATTTGCATATCAGCAGGATTAACTTCGGTTGCCTGATATTTAAATCCAAGTGGCAAAACTAATAATCGCTTTGATTCTTCTTTCTGCGTAACAACTTCTGAAAAAGTTTCACGTGCTTTCTTGCGCTGAGTTTCGTTCAGCGCCGCATCGGTATAGAGGACGCCACTTGGTTTACCACCATGAACAAAGAATTTTGATGAATGATTTTCCACCGCTGTCGCAAGGCCAATTGTATTGCGCGCATACGCCAACGGGCTTAAGCCAACGATGCCATTGCCAAATAAGCGAATATGCAAAATAGAGGAATCGGCATATACCGTGACATCACTGCCATGATAGAAATTATGCACAACGCTGCCATCATCTAACAATTGCGTTTGCATTTGTTGAGCTGGAAGCGGCCATAATGCGATTAAATCACCACGGCGATTGTATTCAATGCGTGCATAGGCGTTACCGTGCATATTTAAATTCAATTGCATGGTTTCGCGAAACTCAACGGGTGTTTGCCGCGAATTTGGTGAATCATTCAACACTAATAACGTTGGATGATTAGATAATTTTTCACCGGAACCGCTATTTTTTTCCTTCATAGTGAGGGGTAAACCCGCAAACACTTCAGATATCAGTCGAGTACATGCCCACATTGCAGAAAGTTGCAGTGCGGTATCTTCACTAACTTGTGCCGCAGCACCTTGTGTGTAGATATCGGGCTCACTTTGTTGCTCGCCTTTTTCAACATGCGTTGCATTTCCCCCGAATAATCGGCGAAATCCTCGAACAAAAATATTCATAGTTTTATTGGGTTATCCAAAAAGTCATCGATAGCGGCATCTAAGTCTTCTTCGGGTGCCCAGGCACCAATGAAAGCAAGCAGAGTAGCAACAGCGGTATCAATTTTATTATCTTTGTGCTCTTTGACGGGACGTTTATATTTACCATCCATTGTTTCTCTCGCGACGACATTGCCTAAACACCAGGTGAGTACTGGACAACCCGTATGATGAATGCGCCCTTGTTCAAGCAAATTCTCGAATTCGCGCATTGCGGGTGTGAAATTCGTGTAGTTTTGTGCCACTTTAATTGGTTCGATTCCCGTTTTGTTTTGAACACGCTGCGCCATGGGCGCAGCACCTGAAGGATCATAAAAAATACCAGTAAAGAAATAGTCTTCATTGTCATCTTCAATGGCTTTTTCGACTTCGTCATAGTCAATGCTTGAGCCATCGCACTGCAACAACGCACCTTCATCAATCCAGTCGCGATATATTTCAATTTCTTCTGCTTTTGCTTCTGTTACATAGGTGCGAGGGAAAAAGTAATAATGCGTTCTGCCAGCAATTTCTCGGGTAAAACAGCTGACATCAGCCGTGAGGTCATCCGATTCCGATAAATCTATGCCTTTAGTCCCTTCTTCTCCGACAAAATCTTTTATATTAAGCGATGGATCGGCGTATTTTTCCCATTCAGCTATGTTAAGCCAGGCAGCTTTTGAACCTACCCAAAGGTTGAGATGTTTTGTCTTAAATTTATTTTGCTTTCTTGGTGATTTCTTTGCCTGTCGCTGTTTATTAAGTAATCCATTTTTTAAAACTGAAACACCATAGTTAGGATTAGCTTTTATAAGCGCTTCTTCACTTTGCCAGTCATCGTCCTTATCAATGGTGTAAATGATGGCAAAAACAGATTCATCAGGGTCAACGCCCTCAAGATACTGTTGACATTCTTTTTGAAATTGACCACATGGGCCGTACCAATTAGCTCCCGCGGTTGAGATTATCCATTCAAGCGGCTGCTCACGCGCGCCCATACCCGTCGTCATGGTTTCGCGTTGATTATCATCTAAGTGTTCATGATATTCATCGCATAAATAACAACTTGGTGAACCACCATCACCAGGATTGCCGATAAGTCGTTCAAATTTACTATCATCAAGCGTTTTAGATATTTGCTGTGCAAACAATTCAATGCCGAATTTGCGTCTAAATACGGGTTGTTTTTTAGCCATTTTCCAAGCGGGTTGGAAAACTTCATTTGCTTGCTTTTGATTTGTAGCGCCGCAATACACTTCCGCCCCAGGCTCGCCATCATTGGACAACATATAAAGCCCAATAGGTGCAACCCACGTTGATTTCCCATTCTTGCGCGGTACCAACGTAAACGCAGTCGTAAATCGACGAAAGTGTGTATCAATGTGCTTCCAGCCAAACACTTGCGCTGTGATCCACTTTTGCCAAGGGCTAAGTGATATTAAGCCCGCATGACCTTTTGCACGGGCCCACTTACCTTTTACATGACTAAACGTTTCTATAAAGCGAATGACCTTTATAGCCGTTTGTGTGCAAAAGTAATACGGAAACGCTTCGGTACCGGCTCTTGCTAGGTCCTTGCTTTCTCGTTCTACAGCAAGACGTTCATATTTATTGGCAAGACGCCTGCCGCTTAAAACATCTTCTGCATATTGTTCGATATCAGCTAGATGATCCCTTTCAAAAGTTGGGTAACGGTTACGCATCTAGTAGATATTATCGTCAAGCAAATCCAGCTGTAGATTGTTAAACCGTTGGTCAGT
>DDLV01000027.1 GCA_002340325.1 Glaciecola sp. UBA2563
GGGCTCGCGCGTCCTTGCGCGAGCACACTTTTAAAAGGCAACATCCCTTCGCTAGGCGCGTTGACGCGTAAATTAACTGCGTTAATTGAAGAAAGCGATGACGCCTATTTATAGACATTACTTTTTGCGTAATCGTAGTCTATTTGAACAGCTTTGCAGCAGATAGAATCAATTCAGCCGGTGGCCTAACAGAAAAATCTGGATTTACATAGCTAAAAAGCACCTTGGATTCCGTATCAACAATGAATACCGCTGGCGCAGGTAATACGGCGTTCCCTGTAGTGTCGGCAATTAGATCGATATTGGCTTTTTCTTTGTACCGCGTACGCGTGGCATCGGGCACATAAAAACCAATTCCGAATCCACGTATGGCATTCAAATCAGGGTCTGAAATAAGTTGAGCTGAAAATTCCGTTTTCAGCTTTTGTGATTGCAGCTTTTCAGGCGTTTCGGGAGAGATGGCTACAATCTGGTAACCTGCATTAAAAAGGTCTTCTTCTATGTTTTTCAATTCTGCTAGCTGTCGAAAACAATATGGGCACCAGCCGCCTCGATAAAAAATAATTACTGTCGGTTTTTGCATGAACAGGCCTTGCAGAGACAACGGATCGCCATCTGCTGTTTTGACTTTTGCATTCGGCGCAGTCATGCCATTTAACAAAGGGGTTATATCTTCGGCGGTTGCTCTAATTTCACTTCTATCTAATGCAAGTGCAGAAAATGCAGCCAGAAATGTAATGAGTAGTGCAAAAATTTTAGTTTTCATCGATAACGTTTTCCAGAGTACTAATCTGTCACACAAGACCGAATTTTAGCGTCATTAATTTCAGGATTTAATTATTTATTTCGCAATTGAGATAAATTCTGCAAATTAAGAGCAAGTGAACTAAAATGAATCCTTCGTTACGGGAATGAAAGAAAAGTTCAAAATGACACAGCTTGGCGACTAGGATTTGACTTTCAACAGCTTGTTCAGCTTTGTTGCTAGAATAGCTGGGGTAAAAGGCTTGGTGAGATAGTCACTAACACCCGCGTCGATTGCCTTTATCACGCGTTCTTTGTCTTTTGAGGCGGTAAGCAGCAAAAACGGCATTTGCTTGTGTTTTTCAGAATCTCTTACATATTGCAAGAACTGAAGCCCCGACACCTTTGGCATATCCCAATCGGAAATGACCATATCAATGCTGTGTTTCTCTAATTTTTTGATGGCATCAAAGCCATTTATCGCTAGCACAACGTCCTCTGCGCCAATAGAGTTTAACGAAGCTTTGATAACACTGCGCATTGACTCAACGTCATCCACGACCAAGAATTTGAGGTTTTCAAAAGACAATTTTTTAAATCCAAAAAAGCAAATGTTCTCTAACTTACTAAGGTTATCGGCCAGAAATTAATGACATAAACATTTGAGTTAAAAAATTTATAAAAAACTGTACTTTTGTATACGCCTTTTAGTTTGCAAGCGATGGTTACCTCTTGTTCCTATTATCTAATATACTTGTCTCAGCTTATTACTCGGAATGTCAATAGAAGGTACTTTTGACTGGCGCTCGTCTCACTATCAAAGAAATGTATGTCTATCCTGTGAAATCCTTAGCTGGCATTGAAGTATTTGAATGGCCCGCTTTGGCAACAGGGTTCAAATTGGATCGTCAGTTTATGCTGATTAATGAAAAAGGCATGTTTGTCACGCAGCGTCAATTACCAGAAATGGCGTTAATCCAACCAGCAATAGACAATGATTACCTTACGTTAAAATCTAGAGAACACGGTAGTATTACTCTCTCACTCGAGACAGAAAATAAAGTAAAAGAAACTATTCCAGCGCGTATATGGAAAGACAACTGTGATACTTACGAACCAGACCCCGAAGTATCAAGATGGTTAAGCGATACTCTGAAGCGTAACGTGCGACTCGTGGCGCTGTCAAATCAAAGAACGCAGTCTTCACCGGAGCGTTTTGGTGAGCATACCACTACACTATTTGCAGATGCTGCGCCTTTTTTGATAACCAATCACTCATCGCTTTTATCACTTAACAATACGCTACAACACAAAGGCCTACCAAAGGTCGACATAAGACGATTTAGGCCGAACATTGTAATTGAAGGAGATTTAGCTGCATTTGAAGAACACAATCATGTGAAGCTAACCGGTAAAAACTATGTTTTTAACTTGATTGACCATTGTCAAAGGTGTGTCATTACCACTATCGACCCGGATAGCGGCGTAAAACACCCAAAATTAGAGCCCTTTAAAACGGTAGCTTATATAAATCCAATGCCAAACAATGCCAATTCACCCGCATTTGGTGTCAATGCTTGCATCAGTTCAAATGGCCTGGATGAGACCATGTTACGCATTGGCGACGAACTCATTGTTTCATAGACTCCATCGTTCGTGACGCGCATCATTACTTGATGATTATTGTGTTCTAGCACTCGACTTGTTGTTGCAGAAATGTTAAATGTGCATTAGTCTTAAACGACAATAAAAATAAGAGCTTATGTAAAAGTCTGGTGTCCGCAGTAATAGCTGAAAAAATCCACCTCAGCTGAAATAACATCGTAAGTTGTAACTTTTATGCCAACCTCAAAAATATAGCTTGGAAGCAGTGTGCGTTATGCTTTATTTACCACATTTGGAGCATAGTCATGTACTACAAAGATTTTATTATCAAAATAGAGTCAAAACGGGACCAAGATTATATCATCAGCATTGAATCCCCAGCTGGTGAAGGCAACTCTACACTAACCTTGCCGTTTGATCTTGAAGAAGCCGCTGGCTTAATGCAAAACTTGGCGGGCACATTTAGAAGCTCCTCTGCTGAGTCAGTTGCAGAACCCTCCACAAGAGAGGTATCAATTACATACGAGAACGTTTCCGAGCCTGATGCCCTTCCTAAAGCACTTTTTGAAAGTTTATTCACGGGAAAAGCTAGAACACTGTTTGATCAAAGCATTGGGATGATAAGCGGTGATGGCATTGGTTTAAGAATCAAATTACAAATTGACCCTTCTGATGCTGATGTTGCAGAGCTTGCAAGTTTGCCTTGGGAACTACTGTACCGCGAAGAAACACGGGATTACTTAAATCTATCAAGGAATACTCCTCTCGTTCGCTATTTGAATGTACAACGACCATCAAGTCCTTTGGCGTTCACTCCTCCGTTGAGAATTTTGGTCGTCATGTCGAATCCTCAAGGGGTGGCGCAATTAGACTTGGCTCAAGAACGCAAACTTATTGAACAGTCTTGGGCTACACAAAAAGGTGTTGAGGTCGACTTTCTAGAAAATCCAGCGAGTACCAAACGTCTTAGCAATAAACTCTCAGAAAAAGAATATCATGTTCTGCATTATATGGGACACGGTGATTTCGATCGTCAATCAGGGCAAGGCGTTTTATTGCTTGAAGATGACAATGATCAGATGCAATTGCTAGACGGTCAAACGCTCGGTAGCGTCATACTGCGGGATGTTAAGTCACTTAGGCTTGTTTTTTTAAATGCTTGCAATACCGCTAAATCCACTAAAGAAAAAGGTCAAGACCCGTTTGCTGGTGTGGCCACTGCGCTAGTCATGGCTGGCATACCCGCGGTCGTTGCGATGCAATTTCCGATAACCGATATCGCGGCGGTGAATTTTGCTGGCACCTTTTATCCTAGGTTAGTGGCGGGCTTTCCAGTAGATGCTGCCGTTGCAGAAGGTCGCAAAGCTATCCGAGTGGCTAACGCGGAAACTATGGAATGGGCCACACCCGTGCTGTTTATGCGCTCGCCAGACGGTGTGCTTTTTGATTTTGAGGATAAAGAGCTTGGTAGTGCAAAGGATATAGCAGAGACTACTGCATCAGCTTATGAGCAGACCAAAGACAGCGCACCTGATGAGAAGCAAGGCTTATCTAGTGCAGTAAAAGGATTTGCCGCAGCAGTGGTCCTAGTAATTTGCATCGCAGCCGCTGGTTTCATATTGATGCCATCGACCAAAACGGTGCCTGATATTACAATCGCTGAAGGATTTAATGTTAATCAAGCGACTAAAATTCTTTCTGATGCAGAATTGACTATCGCAAGTAAAAACGTAACCGAGCCTAGCGTTGCGCCAGCAGGCACGGTTGTGAGAACACAGCCACCGGCGGGTGCAGAGGTTGAACCTGGGGATGAAATTTTGCTTGTGGTATCTAACGGCACATTACAATTAGACGACCTACAAGGTAAGAACCAAGATGAGTTGACAGAACTCTTTAGTGAATTGCCTGTTTCTATTCGACGTTTTGAGAGTGAACTTAGTGATAATGATGAGGGATCTTTTATTCGTAGCGAACCTGAAAATGGTGCTGTGATACCTCATGGTTCAGAGGTTGTCATTTACCTAGCTGCGTCCGGTATTGAAGTGCCTGAATTGATAGATATAGATCAACGAAGCGCGGTCAATCAGCTTCAGTCTGCAGGCCTTAGATACATGATAGTGCCTGAATTAGACTTTGATGTGCCGCTTGGCAAGGTGATAAAAACGGTACCGTCATCTGGCACGTCTCAAATACCCAGAGAACCTGTTGAACTGCACGTATCTGTAAAAGGCGGTTGGGTCTATTTAGAGCAGCGTGTTGAACTCGGCGAATATACAAATAATGGAAGCGCTAAAACGCTGCGCAAAGCACCGAGAGTTGCCAATGGCAATCAAAACGGTGTACTAAGTGCTAACGAAAAAGTCGTTGTCTTAGAGAGAGAAGGTAGATGGGCTAAAGTTCATGCATTGCTTTAGTATGAACAGTAAAACAAGCGCTACTATGTAAAAAACTCAGGACAAAAGCACAAAAGCAATACTCATATGGAGGCGTCGCCTTTATGGACTGGGCCAGTGTTACAAAAAACGTCGAGCATGCACTCACACTCACGCCCGAACAACTAACGGAATTCTTAACTTCTCTTGCGGATGAATCTGAAGTAGAACAAATTAACAAGTTGATAAAGCATTCGCCTTCATCCAAGCGTTTCTTAGCAACTTCTGCCCCGGGCGACATAATTGACGCCGATTTATTATGCGAAGGAACTGTGGTAGGCGTTTGGAAAATTGAACACCTCATAGGACGCGGTGGTATGGGTGATGTTTACTACGCAGTCAGAGCCGATGGGCTTTATCAGCAGAAAGTCGCTCTAAAACTCATCCAAAATATAGCAAAATCTCGAGCGACACTATTTGAGAGCGAGAGAAAACGCCTTGCTCTTATGGATCATCCGGGTATCGCGCGCATTATCGATGGCGGCACCACTGAAGACGACCGCCCTTATATGGCGATGGAATACATCGATGGCGTGCCTATCACGCAGTATGTCGAATTAAACTCACTTAGTCGTGACAAACGATTAGCGTTGTTTAGACGAGTCTGTGATTCAGTAGAACACGCGCACTCGAAACTTGTCTTGCATCGAGACATAAAACCTGAAAATGTGCTTGTAGGCTCTGACGGCTTACCTCGTCTTATAGACTTTGGCATTGCTTCAGACTTGGAAACAGGCTCTGGTGTTGTAGGCGCATTGAGCCTTGCGACCGCTGCGCCCGAGCAGTTGAAAGGTGAATCAGTCTCAGTGCAAACAGACGTCTTCTCATTAGGTGTGCTTCTTTACGAGTTACTTACTGGTAAAAAACCAGCACGACTTGCGGATGCTAGCATGCAGGTAGACAAAACCACAATCTCCGATAGTGATCTCTTATCAATTATCAATCGAGCACTTGCCCTAGCCCCTAATCAACGGTACGTGTCTGCAACTAGCTTAAGTGAGGATGTTTTAGCGTTTCTTGAGTGCCGTTCGGTTGCCGCGACTAACGGTGGATGGCACTACGCAACTTTTAAATTTATCAAGCGATACCCATTGGCTAATAGTCTAGCAACAATCGCTATACTCTCGTTAACGTTGGGATTGGCAGCGAGTTTGAAGTTTGCCAATGACGCATCCGAGCAGGCACAACGCGCAGAGCGCGAGCTATACCGCGCTAATTGGCAGTTCGACCGTTCAGAAGCAAATATGGCAGCGCAACAAGCTTATTCAGATGTCCTGCAACGAACGTTCGGCGGCGAAGAAGATGTAAATAGACTAAGTCGACTCTTACTCGAGCGTTGGCAAGAAGCGTTTGATGCACATGGTGAATCACCAAAAACAGCAGCGGCGCTTAGCTATGCTGTAGGTCGAAACTTTTACTTTCGCGGCGACACCGTGACCGCGTTAAAGGTATTTGATCCGTGGATGGAAAAACGTTTTGGCGAACCTTCTTTGGTGGCCTTAGGTGAAGAAGTTTATGCCATGATGCTCTCAGATGCAGGACGACTTGATGAGGCGATTGTCATACTTCGACGTCTAGTTGAGTTTTATGGCGACGGCAGCCTAACCAACAACGCAGATGCATCAAACTATGCAAATCGTCTCGCCAGAGCAACGAGAGCGCCAGAAGACGTTGAGCGTTCAGTCAATCTACTGGAAAAGCGGCTGGCGTCTTTAGAAGATCCTTTCGAACGTTTATTCGCATTCAGTCAGTTAGCGGGCATGCGAATGTTACAGGCAGATTTTGAAACCGCCACGTACGCGTATTCAAAAACGGTTGAAATATTTGAGCAAAACCCTGGCTTTGCCTCTTATGGCCGAGACATCGCGCGTTTCAATCTAGCAGGCATTACGCTGGCCTGGAAACGAGATATGAATAAAGTACAAGAACTCGTCGATGCAATTCTAACAGAGGATGTTCCATTAAAAGGTGAAAGCATTCAACAAGCCAGAGCGCTAATGCTATCTGCAATACTATATTCGAACGAACAAGCGCATGAAGCTGCCTTGCAGAGAATTAGCGATGCGATTGAAATGTTTGAGCGGTATGGGGGAGAAAATAGCAGCCTGCATGTCTTATCCATCGGGATCCAAAGCACGTTACTTGCGCAAGCCGGACAACTAGATGAAGCAAATGCGTCGATGGCAGCGCTAGACAATATTGTTAAAAATGGAACTGTCAATGCGCGCACTGTAAAGGAGCTTCGTGTACTTAAGATTTACAACCACATGTTAGCGGGAAATATCGGAGATGAAGATTCTGCTTGGCTCAAATCTGGGAGTGCAGAAAAAGAAGCAGGCGCGAACATGGTCATTTTTTATTTCTATCGACTACTGATCGACCAAGGTCACGCTCCAGTTTTTTGGTCGTCCAAACACAATGCCTAGACGAGCCCACTCAACGTAAGAACGCTTTCACAGTCGTTAAGCTCACGTTTCATAATGGGTGAATGCTCGATGTAATCGCCCGAGATTTGTTTATTCCAACTCATCCAATAATAATAGGTGTTTAAATACAAAGCAGCGTCTTTTACGAGTTTTTCTGGCAGTTCTTTTGTTGACAAGTCAAGTCCAGGCGTACTTAAAGCAGCAATTTCTCTATAAACATCAATTAGATGGCCGTAGTATTTTTCTAGCGTCGGGTGTGGTTGGGTAGGATCGTCTTCTGCCAACAGTACGTGCATTGAACGAAACATAGCGGCACATCTACCGGCAGCTTTGCCAAAGAAGTTCGGGTTTTGAGTTTCATTGGTTTTTTCTATAAGCTGACTCACACTTTCGGGAAAAGGATACTGGTGGTCGTGTTTTTCCGATGCAAAAATAGACAAGCTCAAAAAGAGCGTGATAAAAAATAAGGCGGTTTTCATTGAATGATTCCGAAAGGATTTACAATATCTACGACCTTGGTCTTATATATTGATCACCTTTTGGCAAAATAAGTTTACAAATGAAACAAAAAACGCTCCATATTATTCATCATGCAAAATCCAGTTGGGATGAATCGACACTTGCAAATATAGATAAGTTCTTATATCCCAAAATGCTATGACTTATAAATTGTCTTTTTTGGTTTTGTCCCCATTTGTCAAAAAAAGTCCATGCATATTTTCAAGATGAGCCTGTCTTCTACATTAAAACCCCTTGTCGAATCCTCCAAGTTTCAAAATGCTATTATTGGTCTGATTCTAATTAATGCAGTCACATTAGGACTGGAAACCACAGATTTTGGTGAAGAGCACATGGCAGTTCTTTACAAAATCGACTTTTTTATCCTTTGCATATTTACGCTGGAATTGGCATTGAAGCTAATCGTATATCGTAAAAGCTTCTTCAGCGGCGGCTGGAACTGGTTTGATTTAATTATCGTCACTGTCTCTTGGATGCCAACAAGCGGCGCGTTATCAGTGCTTCGGGCCTTCAGAATTTTGCGAGTGTTAAGGCTTTTTTCTGTTGTTCCACAAATGCGTCGTGTTATAGGTGCGTTGGGTCACTCATTACCTGGGATGGCTTCAGTAGTGGGCGTTTTAGGGATCATTTTTTATGTGTCAGCTGTACTGGTGACAAAACTGTTTGGCACCTATGACGATCCAAACATGCAAGAATGGTTCGGCAGTATCGGGAGTTCGGCATATACCCTTTTTCAGGTGATGACACTGGAGAGTTGGTCAATGGGCATTGTCCGCCCAACCATGGAAATTTTCCCGTGGAGCTGGGTGTTCTTTGTTCCTTTTATCATCATCACTAGCTTTGCTGTTTTGAATTTATTTATTGGTATCATCGTAGACGCCATGCAAATCATGCATGAAGAAGAAGAAAAAGAAAAACCGTCTGACAATACCCATAATGTCCATACCGCTATAGCAACGAAGGACGACATTCAAGCGATTCAGGCGCAAATTGAAGAGCTCAAGACACTTTTAAAACAGAAAGATAAAGGGTAACGGAGGCTGCAAGATGTAAAGGTTAAGTTCCTTTTTTGGAAAAGCTAAGAGTTAGATTCGTCTTGTTTTTGAAGCTTATCCAACGCTGAATGCTTTGATGCAATCATAAAGTATTTTGTGATAAACAAGATGAAGAATACAAAAGGGCTAAACTGCATTAGTGAATTTGGCAAAAGCAATGTTGCTGCCAAAGCAATTAAACAAACCACTCCAACGACTAGCCAATTCCATCGATATGAATTTAATTCAATGATCTCATACTGATTAAGTTCTAATGGTTCTCTCAGATTGTAGGCATGTTGAAATAGCAGGAAAAAATTAATACTTAACAAAAAGAACCCAATCGCATAAAAACTGAAAATAAAGCGCAAATGCCACCATTCGCTAATGGGAAGTTCAAATGGAAAATATCCGCCTGAAAGCTTAAAAAATAACCCTTGCATCATCATTTTAAGCGGATAGACGTAAATCAACGTTAGGCATATCAAACCACCACTCATGATCAATGACTTGGTGTCCTCTAGGCCAAACCACCTTGACCACTGCGCATGATTAAACCAAATCCAGATGATAATTACGCAGCTTGCAACGAATCCTGGAATTCTTTTTACCGCCTCAATTAACTCGTTCATATCTTTTGGCATGTCACCTTCACTGATAACTGCCATTGTCGTTGCAAATGCAAAAGCCGCCGCCACAAAGGTCTCGACGCGACTCATTGCTTCTCCACGCATTTTTAGATTTTGGTTTAAGGCCTGTTTCATTTTGATGCTACTGCATAATTCATAAATAAAAAACCGCAGCTTTCATTGGCATCATATGTTCTTGTCTTCTTATCTTTCGCTAAAATGGCTTGATAGTTTTCATATTCAAATTTTAGTTGCTGTTTGCCTGGCGACTTACATAATGCTGCAGCATTGTGTCGCCAGACACCGTCGGCGTCCGGCTCAGTACTTTGAATATTGGAAAAATCAACTTTCCATTCTTTTGAAACAGTATTTAATTGGGCTTTAGTGCCTGTGGGGAAAAAGTGCACAGAACCGGCATAGGTAGCACCTGAAGAATCCAGCTTTTTATACAACGCATTTTCAAACAACACATTATCTACGATAAAAACCCCCTGGCTACCTACCACTTCAAATGCGTAGTTGTCATTGTCTTTTTGAGATACCATCAATGCCGTGGTTTCATCAACCCCGAAACCAAAACTGTTTCGAGTTGCCTGCGTTAGTGCAATTAATCTAGCTTCTCTATTTCGCTCGGAAAAATGCGTATCAAGGACACCCAGCTGAAATGTCGCTAAACCACCTAGTGTTCGATAAGTAAGATCGTCGCCTTGAATACCGTTTTGACAGTTGTCAGCGGTACACCTCTGTGACGGTGCGTCAATCCCAAATGCACCGCGTCTCATTGCGTTAGCGCTGGTTCCATTGCTAATCATGACCGTAGGAAAGCTATTAAAAACGCCTCCAGATTGCACCGCAGTGCCTGCACTTGTGCCCACCACCAACAGTTGTTTTTGTTTGACCTGTTCTCTGAGCGTATATAGGTAGTCAGTCCCGCCACCACCTTTTTGCATAAAAGCAGCTAATGTTTTTGATTGATCACCGCCATTGAAAAATATGGCAGATGATTGCTTAATTTTGTCTGAAATTAAATCAGGATTTTCGCAATACCGAACCTGGATTTTATGTAGATCTGGATACACCCTTTCTCTATCAAATTGATAATACTTTTGCCGGTAATACTCTAAGTTTTGGCAGGCATTGTCGTCTGTTTCTCGCGCAGATATTGCTTCGACAAGCGCAGCGCTTATGGGTAGCCACTCACTATCTAGACCGATAGCAGAAAGTCCTCCCACATAAAAATCAACCGCTTCAAAAATGTCTCTTGCCGAAGCTGTCACCGCCAAAGCTATAGTTTTTTCAATATCTTTATTGATAGCTAGTGCTTGCTTACTAATCTGGTTCCAAATACCTATACTTGCTGGGTTTCTTGATTCGTTGGGTCGCACGACTTCTTTTAACCGCTGCCCATCAACAACTTCAGCATCTTCTAAAAAGTCTAATAATGCGTAATATGCAAAATCTGATAACGCATCGACGTCTGAATACACCCCTAATGATTCAAAACGAGTGAACAACTCTCGCCGAGTTAAAGCGCTTTTTTCGGTCGATTTCTTTAGTACGCCTACGACACTCAGCAAGTTGTCAATTGAATAGTCATGAGAGTTATTTTCGATAAAATTAACTAATCTATCCATAGATGCAGTATTTATGCTATATCGCGTGGTGTTTTTAGCTGCTTCAAATTGAGGATTGATACAACGGCGTTCTGACATGCTAGAGCATGTATGCAACGCACCGCCGATGAGAATCATTTCGTATTTGCTTACTTGCAATGCAGAGTTATCCGCTGTCAGTTTTGCGCCTAGATTCTGATTGTTATTGTCAGCTGATTCGTCAGCAATAACAGGCAATCCAAGCATTAGAAAAACTACGAAAAGTACGAGCGAATTTGTAATGGAAAGCAAAGATGTCTTCCCGTTTTCTAACGGCTGATGACCTTTATTCATTTTTTTGATTTAACTCCCATTTTGTGTGAATCACAAGGCATCCTTTGTGAGATGTCGCCCCCAAAAAAAGTCATCAACATCACTGAATCAGAATATTATTGGTGACAGTCAGCAGTATTGACTTATTTTTACACTAGTGGTATTTGTTAAAAAAAGTCAATAGAAATCCCTTTTATTGAGTCAGGGTTTAGCTAGTTTTCACTAAAAAGTAATGATTAAAAAAGCAGCCAAGTTTGGCGCCTACCATTATCAAAGCTTTTATTTGTCGGAGTGGTTTGACGAATAAATTTCTTTAATCAACGCGTGACGAATCATGCGGTTGACACCCATGTTCGCACAACAACATTTTTTTGCGTTCGATTAAAGGAATACCCCAATGAAATACAACCTACTATCTGTTTCAGTGCTCGCTGCACTGAGCGCGTCGGCCTTTCAAGTCAATGCCCAAGAGCCTGAGTCTTCAACCAATGAAGAAGAACTTGAAGTCATCACAGTAACCGGCTCAAACATAAAAAATATAGATTTAGAAGAAGCTCAGCCATTAGTCGTTATATCTGCCGATGATATTGCGAGATCAGGTGCGACCAGTCTTTCTGAACTGATGCGTTCAGTGAATCAAACACGCGGAGGCACCAGCACGTTCACCACTGCACAAAGTGGTGCGACATCCACCAGCACACCTCCTGGTCAAGCTGCAATCTCACTAAGAGGTATGGGGCCCTCTTCCACACTCACGCTTGTGAACGGACGCCGCGTAGCAGTAAGTTCATTCGCATCTGGAACTGAGAACTTTGTCGATGTAAACAGCATTCCACTTTCTGCCATTGAACGCGTTGAAGTCCTTGCTACAGGCGCATCTGCTGTATACGGTGCAGATGCTGTCGCTGGCGTAATCAACTATGTCCTGAAGAAAGATTTTGAAGGATTCGAGGTGAGCGGGAGCTTTTCTGACAGCGACGTTAGCGAAAGTGAGCAAGAGTTGAGCTTTCAGTTGCTCTATGGTGTCGAATTGGAAAATGGCAATTTCACTGTCTTTGCAGACTATTATGATAGAGACCCTGTACTGGCGACAACTCGAGAATTTACTGCCACGCCTATTCTTCAAAGTGGCTACTCGTATCTGGCAACAGACACTCCAAATATCTATTTCCGTTCAACGCGGTCTGGCGATGAGATAGGCAACCCTGAATGTGCCCAGCCATTTACCACAACAGAATTTGGTGAGGAGATTTGCGCTTATTATGGCAATCAAGACGATTATTTGGAGACACCGCTAGAATCGACGTCGGTGGGATTTATCTTTACGCAAGAGTTTGATGATATCACCTGGCAAACAGACTTTATTTTTAATCGCTCAGACTCAACGTCTTTTTCCTCACCCGCACCAATTAATCAAGTTGATGACAGAGAAGGGCCGTTCGTTCACGAGTCGGTGATAGATAGCTTTTCTGATGCTCTTTTTAATGCTGTTGATGGCAATATCTTTATCGACCCATTCGATACAATCGCTGGACAAGAGCTATTCGGATTTCAATTTGATGCGAGATTTTCGCAGCCTCGAACGGTAGAAGTTGAGTCACAATCCTGGCGACTTGTTTCACAGTTGGAAGGGGTTTGGGATGATTGGGACTGGCGTGCCGGGATCACCGCATCATTTTCAGAATCTGAACAAAAAGCAACAAAAGGTATATACAACCGCTTTAAGTATCATGCGGCGTTGGCGGGGGAGCTGTGCTCAGATGGTAGCATAGCCAACTACGATCCTGATGCCGATTCGCTAAGCTGTACATCCGGAAACCTGTTGGAATTTTACAACCCATTTGATTCAAGCTCGCCAGACAATCTCTCACTGCTCGCTTTGACGCAAGAGGTCCCTACACGCGATGGTGAAAGTGAACTTTATATTGCAGATTTTCTGATTACCGGCGATTTAACCGAAATCAATGGACATACTCTGTCTAGCGCATTTGGATTAGAAATCCGCCATGAATCGGTCGAGGACATCCCGTCTGAGAATGCACGGGCCAGATTTGAGAATGGATATCTTGTTGATGTCTTTGGCTTTGGCTCATCACTATCAACCGCCGATAGAACGCTTTATGGTGCATTCGCCGAATTCAATTTGCCGATATCCGACACCTTCGACATCAATGCTGCTGGTCGGTATGACTACTATGACGATTTTGGTAGCACCTTTAATCCTCGCGTTGGTTTTACCTTCAGGCCTGATGATACGTTAGTGGTTAGAGGTAGCTGGTCAACGGCATTCAGAGCACCCTCATTAACCCAAGCGGGTGTTCAACTGCGGACAACTCGCGCGAGTTTTGATTGTGGTGCAAACCAGACAATTGCAAATTTATATTGTGAAGGTGACTCCGTACTGCGCGGCAATAATGTGCTGGAGTTAGGCAATCCTGATCTAAACGCAGAAGAATCTGAATCGTTTAACGTTGGTATCGCGTGGATGCCAAACCGCAACACGGAAGTGACAATAGACTACTGGCAATTTGAACACGAAGAACTGGTTGATACTAATATGACCGGTGTGTTGGCCAGAGCGTTGACCGACGCTTCACTTCGACATTGCGGACTGGTCCCCGAAGGAGAACAAGGCATCAGCTATGATCCATTTCTTTGCCTATATACCGATGCGCAAGGTCGCGCTATTGAAGAACAAGGGGCCGATCTTGAGCAAATATTACAAGAATGGATAGTAGGTGAAGATCCGCGTTTCCTTGAATTACCGCTGTTTCGCGACCATGTTCTGTCACTCGAAAACACTGGCACTCAGGATCTAGAAGGAATCGATTTTAATGTCTTTCATGCTATTGAATTGGACACCGGTGATATCGAGATAGAATTCAGCGGTACCCACTACTTGAGTTTTGAACGAAATATTCCTGGCTCCGATGACGTTGAAGAACTCGCAGGTAGTTGGCGTTACCCTGAGAACGTGGCTGCGTTAGACTTATTTTGGGTATCTCAGGATTGGTTTGCAGGCGCAACTGTGTTCTATACTGACGCTTATGAAGATGATATTGATCGCTTGCGAGGCCGAGAAGTTGACGAGCTATTCGCGTTGGGTGTATTAACGGATGAAGAACCCACACGCGATGTATCAAGTTGGACAACCGTTGATTTCAGCGCCGGCTATTACTTTGAAAACTTTGAGGTGCGCTTAAGAATTGAAAACCTCTTTGACCGAGATGCACCAATATCGTATGCGTCAGCCCGTGGTTATGATAGTTTCAATCATGATCCCTTTGGGAGAAGATATACTATCTCGGCAACCTATTCATTTTAGTTACTTATGAGTAAACCACTTGAACAAACAGATGATAAAGCGTCAACGCAGTCGATGCCTGATGCTTTTATCATCTTGTTTGTGATTATCATCGTCGCAAGCGTTTTGACCTATATCGTACCTGCGGGAAAGTTTGAGGTCGAAACTTATACGTCAACGTCGTCTTCCGGCGAAACCGTAGAAAAAACTAGAATCGTTGAGGACAGTTTTTCTTTTGACGAAAATGCAGATTCTGGCGTACCGCTTTTTGCCAGTGGCGGCAATATAGGCACCCTAAACTACGCCTTTGAAGGCATGGTATCTGGCAGCAAGTTTGGCTCAGCGATTGGTGTCGTGGCATTTATTATCATTGTCGGTGGCGCCTTTGGCGTGATTACTCAAACCGGTGCTATTCACAATGGTATGCTCAGGCTAATTGAAAAAACGCAGAATACCGAAGCACTGCTGATCCCCATTATCTTTGTGACCTTTTCATTGGGCGGCGCCATTTTCGGCATGGGTGAAGAAGCGATTGCCTTTTCTATCATTATTGTGCCGCTGATTGTCGCGTTGGGCTACGATGCAATCACCGGGGTATTAATCACTTACGTTGCGACACAAATTGGATTTGCAACCAGTTGGATGAATCCGTTTTCGGTGGCAATAGCGCAAGGCATTGCCGACCTACCATTGCTATCGGGCCAAGAGTATAGAATGCTGCTGTGGTTTGTATTTACTTCCATTGGGCTGCTTTATACTTGGCGATATTCGCGAGCGGTAAAAAGAGGCCCGAGTAAAAGCTTAAGTAAAAGCAGCAATGAGTATTTTCGTAAGCAGCAGGTAAAAATCGAAGCTAATTTTACGGGTTTAGATCAGCTTATATTGGGGATTTTTGCCCTAGGTATCGTCTGGGTAATTTACGGTGTAATAGTGCACGCATACTATATTCCTGAGATCGCTACCCAATTTTTCGCAATCGCCATCGTTATAGGATTGGTATCATGGCTCGGAAAACGCCAAACTGTGAATGAAATTTCCGAGGCTTTCCAAACCGGTGCCAAAGAGCTATTGCCCGCCGCGCTTATTGTCGGGATGGCGAAGGGGATTATTTTGATCCTTGGTGGCGATGACCTCGACCAACCCTCTACGCTAAATACCATGTTGTTCTATGCAAGCAATGCGATTGGTGAATCTAGCTCTTATCTGAGCGCTTGGATCATGTTGGTGTTTCAATCTGTCTTTAATTTCTTTGTCGCCAGTGGCAGTGGGCAAGCGGCGATTACCATGCCGTTAATGGCACCTCTTGCAGATTTGCTTGGCCTGACACGGCAAATAGCAGTTCTTGCATTCCAGCTAGGTGACGGACTTAGCAACATTGTCATCCCTACTTCCGCATCTCTCATCGGATGCTTGGGCGTTGCAAGAATCGACTGGTCGATCTGGATTAAATTTGTCTGGAAACTTTTTTTAATCCTGTTCGGACTAGCAACAGCTAGTATGTTAATTGCGGTTACGATAAATTATTAGCAACCGCTTCGTTAGGCTAATGCCGTTCACTTAAGCGAGTAAGCGTCTAAGCGGAGGCATGTTTGCATGTAAAAGCGTGCGAGCGCATGGACGCGCTCGCCCGAGCGAACAGGGATGTCTAGAGCGTCTTTTAAATGTGAACATGACCGCAGCTAGCTGCATCGCTTGAGCTTTCTGCATTACTCTTTTGACACAGATTTAGGACGCATATGCATTTGACCGTAATAAAAGGCGCTGAAGTATACTCACCTACCTACAAAGGAAAATGCGACGTCGCCTTTGCACAAGATAACATACTGAGCATAGGCGAAATAGAAGTACCGGAAACCTCCGGACTGCCACTGAAGATAATCGATGGTGAAAACAAACTAGTGATACCGGGTTTTGTTGACCCACTTGTGCATATTAATGGCGGCGGTGGCGAAGGTGGGTTTCACACCAGAACACCACAAATGCCGGTTACGGACGCAATTCGAGGCGGCGTCACCACGCTTGTAAGTGCGTTAGGTACCGATGCGGTTACTAGAAGTCTTGAGGATATGCTGGCGAGATTAAAGACATTTTCTTATTACGGCCTTAGCACGTACGCGTACACGGGAAATTATCACCTTCCGATAACAACCATCACAGGCGACGTAAAAAAAGACATCATTCTCATAGAAGAGTTTATCGGTGTTGGCGAGGTGGCCGTTGCCGACCATCGAGGCTCCCAAATCGATAAAGAAGATCTAGCCACGCTTGCCGCGCATGCGCGCGTTGCCGGTATGCTCTCGGGAAAAGCAGGCATTGTGTTTGTGCACGTGGGCGATGGTAAAGATAAACTAGAAGCACTAAAACATGCGTGTTCTTTAAAAGAAGTGTCACCAACACAGTTTTATCCAACACATATAAATCGAAATGCGTCCTTGCTTGATGCTGGCATTGAGTGGGCGAAGCACGGTGGATTTATTGATTTTACTGCTAGCACTAATGAAGCGTTTGTCGATGATGACGAGATACCCGCAAACGAGGCAGTCGTTCAAGCGATTGAAGCGGGAGTGGATACTTCACATATCAGCATTAGCTCTGACGGAAATGCGAGCCTGCCGGTATTTGATCAAGACGGTCAATTAAAAGGTCTTGAGATTGGCAGTGTAAGTTCTGTTTTCAGGTGTTTTCAGAAATTAATAAACAAACACCATCTTTCGATTGAAGATGCGACAAGAGCCGTCAGCACCACCGCTGCCACCGCTCTCAAGTTACCCAAGGGAAAAATTAACGTTGGTCAACACGCGGATTTACTTGTGCTTGATAAGCATACATTGGCGCTAGAGCATGTGTTTGCAAAAGGACAGCACCTACTCAAAGACGGAGAAATCAATGTTGATATTATGTTTGAATAGCCCTAACTACCTATTCTGCCCCCACCATTTTTGGTAATGACAACGACCGACGGTCTTGGCGGTATTTGTGGGTCAAAATCAGGCCATCTTGTGCTTGGTTCGTCAAACGTACTACCTTCTCCCGGATGTTGAACTGCAGAGAAAAAGTTTTCAGCGTCAGGCGTGAAAAAAGGCCCACACATTTCTGCACCAATGGGCGCACGCAGAAATCTTTTCGTTAATCCTCTGTTTTCGCCTTTGACTTCTGTTGCCCAAACGCCATCAGCGACTCCAAACATCTTTGCACCATCACTAGAAATCCACATGTTACCCAATGTGTCGAATGCACAATTATCTGGACATGCTAGCCATCCGTTCTCAGAGACAGCTGGATGATATTTTGTACCATCATCTTCTTTCGGACCACAAACTAAAATAAGATCCCACGTAAATACGTCTGCATTGTGATTACCGTCAGGAGGCGTCAGCTCAAGCACCTGCCCTGCATGGTTTTGTGCTCTCGGATTTGGACCGTCTGTCTGTATATTTTTGCGTTCGTGGTTGTTCGTTAACATCACATAAACTTGTGCGGTGACCGGATTCACTTCCACATCTTCGGGACGGTCCATAGGTGTAGCGCCCAACAAATCAGCGGCCTTACGACAATCTATTTGTATATCCGCCTGACTGCTAAATCCATTTTGTTCATTTAGTGGACCATTGCCATATTGCATCGGCAGCCATTTTACGCTTCCATCATCCTCGAATTTAGCACAGAACAAGTTCCCGTCTTCCAGCAGTTCCATATTGGCTTTTCTGTTATCAGGCTGATATTTGTTTTTACTAACGAAACGATATAGATATTCAAACCGCTGATCATCGCCTGTGTATGCAACGACGTGCCCATCTTTATTGATGAAAACGTTCGCGCCTTCATGCTTGAATCTTCCTAATGCTGTGCGTTTTTTGGGTGTTGAATTTGGGTCATAGGGGTCAATCTCAACGACCCAACCTGCGTGTAATGGTTCTGCAGGGGTTTTGGTCATGTCAAAACGTTCGTTGTACAACCCCCAACTCCCCCTGAAGACCTCTTTCATGCCAAAGCGGTCGTAGTTTTCTTTTTCAGGATTGTTTGCAAATTCACCACCGAACATGTAATCAATGTTTTCCTCACCGGTTAAAATTGTGCCCCATGGCGTTACACCGCCTGAACAGTTCCCATAGGTACCGAATGTCTTAATTCCATCTGGTGAATAGGTGGTTTTTAATCTTTTGCTGCCTGCAGATGGCCCGGTTATCATCATCTCTGTATTGGGCGTGATTCGTCGATTGTAGGTCGAGTCGAGAATCGTCTGCCATTGGCCATTTTCGTCCTTTTGTATCTCAACGACGCTTAAACCATGCGATGCCATATTGACCTTCGATTGCTCTTGAGTAAGTTCAGTCACATTTGGCGAACCAGGAAACATCATTTCGGAGCGCACATATTCATGGTTAACGACAAGTAGCCCCCGGGATGAGCTCGTCGACCCAAATGGCAGGGGCACATACCCAATGAAGTCATTGTTGTAGCCAAACTGCTTGAGCTGCGCTCGTTCCGTTTGATTGGCAGGGGCAAATGCGGGCGCATCCTCAAAAATAGGATCGCCCCAGCGAATTAATACTTGTGTGTTATAGCCCTCAGGTACCGTAAAAAATTCGTCAAGGCCATGCGCAACTTCTTGAAAGGGCAAACTATCTGGTGCCGAAGACTGCGTTTTGTCTCCCACGGATTGCACCAATTCGTTTTGAGTGGCGACCGAACAACCTGACAACGCCAACGCTGCGCCGGTGTAGCCAATTGCACTTAGCACTTGACGACGCGACATACGAATCGATAAGACGTCTTGAAAATTGGGCGATGTATTAAGTTTTTTAGTCAATTTAAAGGCTACCTTTGAATCAAAACTGCGCAAACTATTGTAAAATAAATCGCAATTTTGTTTCATCGTTTTTTTGCCTTTTTGCAAACCACTTTATTATGTTTAAACCAAGTTACTGGTACTACATCGTTTTTGCAGTGTGTTTTTTAGGATTCACCTATCTAGAAGACTATGTAAGGGCTAGCTATGAGGGTAGCTCCGCGATAATTACCTATATACTTGGTTTTATTCCGAATTATCTTCCTGCCGTTGGCATACCATGCTTCTTTTATGTTGCGTTGCCGCACATATTTGGTAAAAAACACAGCATAACACTGTCGAAAATAGCACAAATTTATGTCGTGATATTTAGTTGTTTTGGCTTGATCGCTTGGGAATTCACCCAAATACTCTTACCTCTCGGAACATTCGATTGGCATGATGTCTTGTGGACACTCTTCGGAGGAATCACTTTCTATGCGATTTGGAAAATACATTCGAATAAATACGGTACTGTAGGGAATTTTGAATAAAGGCTCCATTGTGTTTTCGGCCAAATTGTAGAGCTGGTCCAACGATGGTTTCAATTGGTCATTTCTAGATTGGTTTTTGCAAAACGCACTTCACCGCCAACCAATGTCATTTCAACCTCTAGCCCTGTCAATTCATCTTCGGGCAGCGTCAACAGATTACCATTAAGTACCGCAATATCAGCGCGTTTGCCGACAGTCAGACTGCCCAGCTCGTCTTCGTCAAACACCGCTTTTGCGCAGCCCAACGTATAGGAGTAAAGCGCTTCCATTCTGTCCATAACTTGTTCAGGGAAAAACTGCGTTCCGTCTGCCATGCGCCGTGTTACCGATGCGATGTACGATTCTAACGCTGAAATTGACTCAACCGGCGCATCCGTACCGTTACAAATGGTGGCGCCTTCATCTAGCAAAGATCGCCAAACATACGCTTTTTGCTGAGCGCGCACCATACCTAAACGATATGGCACCCATGGGCCGTCGGATGTTGCATGGACACCTTGCATTGAGGCGATAACACCTAGTTCAGCAAAACGTGGTACTTCACTTGGGTCGAGCGTTTGCGCGTGCTCGATTCGCCAACGTAAATCACTTTCGGGGTCTTTGCCCATAAAGCTTTCGTACAAATTCATCACTTCGCGATTGCCGCGATCGCCTATTGCATGAGTATTCAGCTGGTATCCATTATCAAATGCTATCTGCGCAGTTTCACGCAGATTTTCAAGTGAGGTTTGTGGAAGACCGGATGTATCTGTTTTGTCAGCATATGGACTAATGAGCCAAGCACCGTGCGTACCCAATGCACCGTCAATAGCGCGCTTCATTGCGCGCACTGTTAAAAAGCCATCACCATAACCAATCATTCGATATTCGCTGGCTTTTTCTCTTAGAGTTTCATTAGTTTCCTGTCTTATCGCAACATGTAACCTTACGGGAAGTTGGCCTTCATCCGCCAGCTTCTTTAGTCTATCAATATTGGCAAGGTTGGTGCCCATATCATGAAATGACGTGACCCCATGTTTAAGTGATTCTTTCCCCGCCAACTCAACTTGCCGCTCAAATCGTTGCTGCTGCTCACTTTCACTCAAGCTATCTAGTGCTTCTCTAACAAGTTTTCGAACAGGGTTTGATGCAGCTTGCCGCAAATAGCCAGTAGCATCTCCAGTTTCATCACGAATAATGGTACCACCGTCCGGATCAGAAGATTCAGCAATGATGCCAGCAAGTGCTAACGCCATTTCATTTGCATAAACAGCATGTCCACTTGCATGAATAAGCATAACGGGATTATCTGGGCTGACTGCGCTTAGTTTCCTATGATGCGGTAAACCATCATACAACAATTCATTACTGCTGCCCCAGCGTTCCTGATGCCACCCGCGCCCCACTATCCATTCTCCGGGACTGGCATTTTTTGCAGCCTCTTCAACCATAGTGATAATGTCATCGAAACTTCGAGTAGGGACCAAGTCAAGAATCATTAACGCTTGCCCCAAACCTAGAAAATGTGCATGTCCTTCGATGAACCCTGGAATGGCAACCTTGCCGTCTAAATCAATCACGTCTGTTGATTCACCGACAAACGCATCAATTTCCTCGGCACTACCTAACGCTAGAATTCGACCATCTTTTATTGCGATAGATTGAGCCTCTGGAAGGGACGAGTCTACCGTTATTATGGTGCCATTTGTGAGTATTCGATCTGCTGTTATTGCATTGTCATTATCATCAACATCGGCATTTTGTTGCGCTGGTTGGCAGGCGGTTAGCGCCGTAATAGCTAGAAACACAGTCAAAATAACAATCAAGCGAATATTAAACATCACTCAGCATCCTTTTAGAATTATCGTCGTACTCATGTATTCAGCGGTTATGCTAACTGCTGAATGACAAGAAAGCTAATTATCACAGCGTCGCATTTTTAAAAACTTTGCCACCCTTCATAACAAAGTTTACGTTTTCCAAAACAGAGATATCCTGCAGTGGATCACCATCAACCGCTACGACATCACCCCATTTACCTTTCTCTAGACTACCTAACTCATCTAACTTTCCGAGGTTGTCTGCACCATTAATGGTACCTGCTTTTATCGCCTCCATCGGTGTCATACCGCCGTACTCGACCAGCAACCTAAATTCGATGCCATTGGCACCGTGCGGCCCAACGCCCGCATCTGTTGATAGTGCAATTTTAACACCCGCTTTGTGCGCTTTCCTGACGTATCGATTGAAAAACTTGACTGCTTCTTCTGCTTTTTCTCGCTGGGATTCCGTCAAAAAACTATTTGGGTCATCGACTAGGGGCATTAAAGGAAGAAACGCTGACATCGTAGGCGACAGGTATGCACCTGTTGATTTAAATAGCTCAATACTTTCATCATTAAGAAATGTACCGTGTTCAATGGTATTGGCACCTGCTCGTAAAACTGCATTAATGCCTTCTGGGCCGTGGGCGTGAGCAGCAACTTTCCGTCCCATTAGTTGAGCGCTCTTCACAATCGCTTCTAATTCATCTTCGAAAAACTGCAGTTCTAATCCAGCATTACTATCCGACATAACGCCTGCAGTTGCTGTCAACTTAATATGATCTGCTTTTAGCCTGATTTGTTCGCGTACTGCTTTGCGACATTCAGCAGCACCGTCACAAATTCCTGTAGTTCTTAATGCATTGGATACTGCCGGATTAAAGCTATGTGTGATATCTCCATGTCCCCCATTGATAGCAATAGGATGACCAGATACAAACGTACGTGGCCCGACAATATGCCCTTCATTAATCCCGTCTCTAATCGCATAGACTGCATCTTCTGTGAATGCACCCATGTCTCGCACTGAGGTGAATCCAGCTAAGAGCGTTTCTTTTGCATATTTTGCGCCTCGAATCGCAATATCTGCATCAGACATGTTGACCCAATTGATGCGCTCTTTTGGGGTAAAATAGAGGGTTAAGTGAACGTGCCCATCAATAAATCCGGGCAAAACAAAGTTATCACGTAAGTCGTGTACTTCTATAGTATCTTTTTCATTGATCGGTAAACTCGTGGAATCTATAAAACCATCTCTAACATCAAATACTTTTCCATCCTTCAAAATAACACTTTTTTCGTTCTCAACCTTTTCACCAGGTATTGCAAGCAATTTACCCGCATGAACGATGTCCCATTCAGTTGCAAAAGCGTAAGCGGGAGATAAAAATATTAAAGAAAATACGATTCTAGGGAATGAGATTCTGGTGAGCTTCATAGCAACTTGTCCAAATTGTCCAAAGTTATAGCCGTTGTCGGAGTATATCGAATTACGGAATTTGCGCCACCATCATTGGCTTTTCCTGATAACGAATACTTTATTGAATGTATTACAACTGTAAGCATGTAGCCAAAATAGAGTGTCACGACTTCATGCACGACCGACAAAATGTAAGAAACCACACAAGTTCAACCGTAAATTGTGACATGTCAAAATTACATCAAACACTCGATGATAATATTAAGTCATTGTTTTTATTGATTTAAAGGCAAATTTTAGTTTTAAGCGGTACATGGTTTAGTACTTGCAAACATTGATATGAATCAATTATTACTCATACTCGGGAGAAATACGCAATGTCTGAATTCTATGTAACCACAACGGTTAGCAAAGAAACCAATACCTATGTCGTTCACAAAGATGATTGTAGTGAACTTCCTGTTGTAGAAGAGCTTAAGTATTTAGGGTCGTATGCCTCAAGTGAGGCGGCCTTTAAAGCTGCCACTGGGTATTTCGATCCAGTAAGCTGTTGCCCAACCTGCATAAAAGAAGCATATCCTTCTGGTGTTTTTGAATATTCTGCAGAGAAAGAAGAAGCAGCTGTTTAACTTGAGCCTGAACCTTATCGGGTTTCTCTTGTTTGGGAGACCCTGATTTTCATCAGGGTGACCAAGAAGAAAGATCAGGGCGACGAGGTGATTAATACACACCTTCCCAGTCAGTCTTCTTTTACTTCTCGCTCGATTTCTAAGATAGTGCCATCTTCCGCAATATCTATTTCGACCTCTTCGTCGCCAATTACTCCCTCAATTTCATACACTTTTTGACTGTCTTCGGTTTCTATTTCTGCTGATTCAACCGTCAGTCCGGGTACCGCTGTCATCGCAGCATCCATGATATTAGTAGGAACATCGTCAATAGAGATATCGACTTCTCGTTCCATTAGTGAACAACCTGTAAATAACATGATCAAGAATACGATAAAAATAAGCATACGCATTGGGAACTCCTTTATTCAACTCTCAAATGATAGCCGCCGCGCGTTAATGTCTCAATGCTTCGAGCGCAGTTGACACATAACATTCACACAATAACTTGGTGCTATGCAACGTATAATCATAAGCGCCCTTTATTGGTGCGCAGTTGTTATTTTTATGTAATTTTATTATTAATTTTTTTGTATTTGTGTGATTTGTCTGATAAATTAGATTTATTGGTTCCTTTCTGGAAAACAATAACAAACTGGGGAGTTCGCAATGAACACAAAAACACAACACAAAAAAAGCCAGTTAGGGAGAGTTTCCGCACTAGCAATTGCTGTCTCAAGTGCAATGGCAACTGCCACCTCACTGCCTGTATTAGCGCAAGAATCTTCCGTGAATGACGATGTCGAAGTCATCGCTGTAAGCGGGTATAGAAGCAGTTTGAGAGCATCTCAAGCAGATAAGAAAAACGCCAATGTGGTGTCAGATGGGATCCGGGCAGAAGATTTAGGTAAATTTCCTGACCTCAACGTCGCTGAATCTCTGCAACGTATTACCGGTGTGTCAATTGATAGAAACGGTGGTGAAGGTCAAGCAGTAACGATTCGTGGTTTTGGCCCACAGTTCAATACGGTGCTAGTAAACGGCCGGCAGGTAGCATCAGAGACAGGTGGTCGTGAGTTTGCGTTCGACTCAATCTCAGCTAACCAAATTGTTGGGGCTGACATATTCAAGACCGGCACTGCTACCATGCAAGAGGGCGGTATCGGTGGTACTGTGAGTTTGATTACCGCACGACCATTTGATTACGAAGGGTTTACCGCCGTGGCTTCTGTCAAAGGCATGTACGAAAGCTTATCTGAAGAAACTTCACCCTCATTTTCCGGTTTAATTTCAAACACGTTTAACGACGGTCAATTTGGTGTTTTGTTCTCGTTAAGCCACGAAGAACGTGACGTACAAATTAACCAGATTGCAACAGCCGGTTGGCGGCCTGGACAAACTATCTCAAACTCACGCGATGGTGTTTTGTTCACCAACGCCTACATTCCCAGAAACTGGGACCAGATCGTAGACAACCAAGAACGGACACGTACAAACGCCGCGTTGGTATTGCAATTTGCGCCTTCTGAAGACGTTACTATCACCTTAGATGGCTCAGTTTCAACGTTTGAAGTCGACTCCGTAGTAACAGATTTGGCTTCTTGGTTTGAGCCTGACCGTGTAGGGACGGCTACCATCGATCCTGCAACAGGCACGCTTTTAAGTTTTAGCCAGGATGTTGGGTTATTTGTTAGCTCTGGTAATCCCGCGACAGACTTTGTATCAACGACGCGAAACTCAAGAGACATTAGCAACGATGCGTTCGGACTTAACGTCGACTGGGTAATCAGTGACAGCCTGACGGCAGAAATCGATATCTCAAACTCTACCGCAGAAAACGATCGCGCTGGCAGAGACCGATTCAACGTGGTGGGTATTATCAACAACTATACCTTTGACGGCACCGGTTCAACGCCGACTGTCAGACATGATGGGTTCGGCAACGGCAATCTTCCTGATCCTAACCTTGCACGTTTACACTACAACGAGAAAGGCAACCAACCTAGCTTCGAAGATGAAATCACCGAATACAAAGTTGATTTCAAATACATATCTGATAGTGAGGTATTTACCGGAGCAAGGTTCGGCGCGTACATGCAAGAGCGTGAGAAGAGTGAATTCCAGATTTTTGCCAGCCAGTGTGCATTCTGTGGGTACAATGATCCTGCGCCATTAGACACGCTAAACTTCAGACCATTTACGGCAAATAACTTCTTCCCTGGACTCATCGATACCTTCTACACTTATGATGGTGATGCGTATGTAGACTTCTTGGCCTCAACTGGAAATCCAATCGAGCCCGTCTTGCAAAACAACCGATACACGGTGAATGAAGAAATTCAGTCGCTGTATGTAGAGTTTGATTTTCAGACTGACTTGGGTGACATGCCTGTATTCTTGAATGTTGGTGCGCGTTATTCCACTACTGATATCGATGTCGATGCGGTACAGAGTTTCATCGCAGACGTTATTCCAACAAGCGACCAAACTCTCTTTGCTAACGTGTTTGGCCCTGCTACGGATATCGTTGAAGGCGGTGAGTATTCTAATCTATTGCCGAGCGTCAACCTAAAGTTAGAGCTTAAAGAAGACATGATATTGCGATTTGCGATGTATGACTCATTGACACGTCCAACTATCAGCTCATTATCGCCAGCGACGACGTTTAATGAGCCACGCCGTCAAAACCTGACAGCGCAAGGTGGTAACCCAACGCTCAAGCCGTTTAGGTCAGAGAACTGGGACATTTCTTATGAATATTACTACGCGGATACCAGTACGTTTACGTTTGCAGTATTTAGCAAAGAGATAGAAGACTTCATTACAACTTTAACAGGTGAGGAAGTATTCACGCTGGATAATCGCGCTAATCAAGCGGGATTCCTCTGTGCTGATGCGCTTTGTGCGGGACTGGATATTAATGACCCATCCACGGCTGAAGAATTGTTTGGCTTACAGGAAACATACCTCGTTTCTCGTCCGCAAAATGGTGAATCAGCGCGCGTTACGGGATATGAAATTGCCATCACACATGTATTTGATAACGGCTTTGGTATCACAGCAAACGCAACGGTAGTTGATAGCTCTGTAGAACTGGGCGATGATGCAAGCACGCGGTTTGCACTTGAAGGGCTTGGTGACTCTCAGAACTTGGTGGTCTTTTATGAAGCTGATAATTGGCAAGCTAGAATTGCCTATAACAACCGAGAAGGCTTCTTAAGAAATATTGATAATGGTTTCAATGGTGAGCCTATCAATACCGAGACCTTTGGTCAGGTGGATATCAGTGCAAGCTATGATATCAATGATACCGTAACGGTATTCTTTGAGGGAATTAACATCACGGAAGAAGAATTAAGACAAACCGGTCGATTCCCTAATCAAACGTACTCAATCGAAGATAATGGCTCGCGATATGCCATTGGTGTTCGAGCGACCTTTTAACGTCGTTTAACGGGGTAAATCAGATGGCGGCATTAGCCGCCATCTTTACTTATTGAATTCAAGTTTGCTATGGTAATTTGGTAACCAACGTCACAAGGGATGAGAAACAGTGTCTAATGGTAACGGTGTAAAAACTATCACTATTGTAGGTGGCGGCACGGCAGGCTGGTTGGCTGCTGCGGTCATTGCGTCAACGCACTGTAAAATCGCTGAAAACACTCAAGAGCGTCCGATTAAGGTGCGTCTGGTGGAATCATCTGACATCCCCACCGTTGGAGTAGGCGAAGGCACTTGGCCTACCATGAAAAATACATTAAAAGACATCGGCATTAAAGAGCGTGATCTTTTTGCGCATTGTCATGCCGTATTTAAACAAGGCGGAAAATTTGTTGATTGGGTAAAAGGTGAAGGCGACTTTTATTATCACCCATTTACGGTTCCGTTGGGATATGGACGAATTGACCTTGCGCCTTACGTAGACAATATCGAAAGCTACGCGGTTGAATCGAATTATCAACACCATGTTTGTGAAGCTAATCTTGCACCTCGCACCATTAGCGAAGGCGAGTACTCAGGACAGTGTAATTACGCCTATCACTTAGACGCTGGCGCGTTTGCAGACTTATTAAAACATCACTGCCGAGACAATCTTGGTGTAGAGCATATTATTGGTACTGTCGATAAGGTATGTGTCGATAGCGATAACTATATTGAACGCATTCAATTGACAGACGGAAATGAACTGGTATCAGATTTGTTTGTTGATTGTACAGGCTTCAAATCACTGTTATTGGGTGAAACATTGGGTGTTAAATTCAAACACATGGATAAATACCTATTCAATGACAGCGCTTTGGCGCTTCACTTCCCTTACAATGAACAGGACGATGAGATTGCATCTCACACTATAGCGACTGCACAAAATGCCGGGTGGATTTGGGATATTGGTTTAACCTCCAGACGCGGCGTTGGCCACGTATACTCCAGCCAATTTACTAGCGATGATGAAGCTATTGAAAACTTGAGCAACTATTTGGGAAGCCGCGATATTTCTCCTCGAAAAATCAGTTTCCAATCTGGTCATAGAGAAAAATTCTGGTTAAACAATTGCGTAGCAGTGGGGATGTCAGGCGGATTTGTCGAACCACTGGAAGCGACAGCTATCATGCTGATAGAAATTTCATCCCGATTTATAGCGGAAAACCTGCCACCCAATCGACAGGTAATGAAAACTATTGCCAAACGGTTCAATCAGCAAATGGACTATAAGTGGTCCAGAATCATCGATTTTTTGAAGCTTCATTACATGTTGACCAAGCGACCCGAACCCTACTGGGTTGCACATACTGATCCCGAATCAATCCCGGAAACCCTCAAAGAAGATCTGGCGGTTTGGGGATATCGCGGCCCAACTCATGCGGACTTTGAAAGTGCAATTGAGCTTTTCCCCGCAGCAAGCTATCAGTATGTCCTCTACGGTATGGGCTTCAAGCCAGACTTTACGCAACAGCAACATCTCTACAATGAAACACAACAAGCACAATTAATAATGCAAAAAAACGCGATGTTGACACAACAAATGCTGCAAAAACTGCCTTCACACAGAGCATTTATTAACCAATGGCTAGCATCAGGGATGTAATTTACTCAGGAAACGCATGCGCACACTCACCGAATTAAGTAGCAAGACTCATCAGAACCTCAAGATAAACAGTAATGAGGTCTCTTCGTACCTATCAAGACAACATATTCTCGCGGTTGAAGCGGCTGAACTAGTTCAGGCTGCAACCTATTATCCCGTATTTTTGACGCGTAATAATCAAAATGGCGGCTGGGCGTTTTCAGCGGTGACCAGCGTTCAAATCGAACAAAATGTGTATATCGAGCAAGATGGCACGCTGGCTGGGTTTTGTCCTTCGGCACTAAAGACCTACCCCCTGCATCTTATGCAAAAGCCCGGTAACGAAAAACAGTTCACTATCGGATTTGATGCTTCAGGCAATGCTATCAGTGCGCAAGGAGATCAGCCGCTATTTAATGAAGATAGCAGTGCATCTCAGGTATTGGCAGAACGCACTCAACTGCTCAACCAGAGTATTCAGCTTGTGAAACAGACATTTGATTTCACTCGAATGCTCGACGAATTATCGTTAATTAAATCCATTGATCTTACAGTTCATTACCAATCAGGTGAAACAAACACGATTCAAGGGCTAAACACCATTGATGAGGATGCCTTTGCACTTCTTTCCGGTGAGCAGCTAGCTGCCCTGCAGAAACAAGGCTACCTGATGCCAATCCATGCACTTTTAATGTCGCTTCTCCAAATCAACCAATTGATCCAGCGACACAATAAGCAGGCGTCGCGAGGGGTCATCACCAATGTCAAAATTGAAGTTAGTAAAGACACTGCGAACGTCATGTAAACAAGTCAGGCAGTCAAAAAGAAAAAGAGCAATCCTATGTCAGCAAATCTCATTCAAATACTCGTTTTCATCGGCGTTACGGCTGCAATAGGTCTTGTCACCTACCTACACTGTCGAGGCTCCGGGCATCGTTCAGCAAATCAAACCAAAGAATATTTCCTTGCAGGTGGAGGTTTAGCGTGGTATTTCGTAGCGGGCTCTATTACGCTGACTAATTTAAGCACTGACCAACTTGTCGGAATGAACGGCAACCAAATGGCGTTGCTGGCACTTTGGGAACTATCCGCTGTCGTCGGTTTGTTTATCTTGGCCAAAGTCTTTTTGCCTGTTTATTACCGTTACGATTGCACCACAACGACAGAGTTATTAGAAAAACGCTATAACAACAAGCATATACGCGCTGTCATTAGTATGTTGTTCTTCCTGGGATCCGCATTGATTTTTTGTCCTGCAGTGATTTATACCGGTTCACTCTTTATGCAAAACATGTTTGGCGTTGAAGCACCTATTATCTACATTTCGGTTGCCTTTGCAGTCGTAGGCGCCATGTATGCCATTTTTGGTGGTTTAAGAGCGGTAGCGGTGTCAGATACGTATTCTGGCGTGATACTACTGATTATGGCAGTGCTAGTGGTGATACTAGCGCTTTACGCCATTGACTTTAACTTTGAAGGGATCCCAAAAGAGCGCCTAACGTTGATTGGTGACAATGACAGTCCCATTCCATGGCATACATTACTCACAGGTATGATTTTTATTCAGATGTTTTACTGGGGCACCAATCAAGTTATCACACAGCGCGCGATGGCGGCACCTAACATCAAAGAAGCGCAAAAAGGGGTGTTTGCCGCAGCAGGTATCAGATTATTAATTGTTCCGGCGATTATCGTGATCCCCGGGATAGTCTCCTACAAGCTTTATGGTGACATTGGTGACTCTGCCTACGGCACTATTGTTGCCGACCTTTTGCCAACATGGTTAAGCGGCGTTTTTGCTGCCGCAATGGCCGCAGCGGTATTAACGACGTTTAACAGTAACCTAAATTCTGCAACTGCACTGTATGTTTGTGATGTGCATCAGGCGTATGTCAATAAAGAGCCCAATGTGCCTAAATTATCGGGCTACGTAACTATTTTAATTACGCTGGTATCGCTGGCCTTGGTGCTGGTTTATCAAAATGCAGAGAGTATTATCAACCTGATTCAGCAGCTTTACGGGCTATTAAGCATGCCGATTTTGTCCGTATTTATCCTTGGCTTGCTGTTTAAAAACGTTCACCCCAATGCGGGATTATTCGCAGTGATTTTTGGTGTCATTCTTTATGCGTTGCTGTCATTTGAGTTTTCGCCAATACACGCACCTTTCGGACTGCACTTTATCCACTTGATGTTCATTACGCTAATTACCTGTATTGTCTCTGCCTTGACGATAAATTGGTTGGTGTACAAGGAATCTCCACAAATTGACTTAACACCTTTCAGAGATCAATGAAATAACAACTTTCACAAAGTCCCTAAATTGATACATTAAGATGAAAAATAGAATCTAGTGTATCTAATTTTGGACATTAAAAGATATATTTGACAGAATTATTGTAAAGTTCTAAATTTTAATCTTTAAGGCTTAAAATACGCTTTAAAGTAACCAAATTGGAACTTTATAATGAAAAATGCAACAGCTTTAGTATTAGCTGAAGAGATAGGCGATAGGTTGAAGCAAGCTCGATTAAATCGAGACCTTACGCAATCTGAAGTTGCAGTGCTTGCTGGCATATCCCGAAAAACGGTTTTAAACGCAGAAAAAGGAAAAGTGCAGCTAGATATCATGATTGCGATATTAATGGCATTAGACCTTACAGAACAGATAGATACATTTCTGCCTAAACAAGAAATTTCTCCACTACAGCTGGCCAAACTACAGGGAAAGAAAAGGCAGAGAGCGTCTGGTCGACGCATTAACAAAGATGAGAAAACGCCAGAATGGTAATGGAAGTCATCAAGATAACTTACCAAGACGAGGTCGTTGGTGCAGTTAGTTTTGATTCTGAAAAAGGACTCGGATCATTTGAATACGATCCTAGCTTCGTCAAAAGTGGCATCGAACTGGCCCCAATAAAAATGCCATTATCGAACCGAATCTATAGCTTTCCTGAACTAGATTTCAATACTTTCAAAGGGCTGCCTGGTTTAATTGCAGATTCATTGCCCGATGATTTTGGTAACGCAGTTCTCAATGCTTGGGTCGCCGGACGAGGTCGTTCGCCAAACGATATTACGCCACTACAACGACTTCAATATACGGGAAAGCGAGGCATGGGAGCACTTGAATACGCACCGGCCACGCAGTTACGACGTTTGAATGCTTCACAACAGTTAGAAATACAGTCGCTGGTTTCAATTGCACAGGAAATCTTAGATTCAAGAGGTAATTTTGAAGTCGAATTTACGCAAAACGGACAAGACAATAAAGAAGCAATGATGTCTTTATTGTCGGTTGGCATGAGCGCCGGAGGAGCAAGACCGAAAGCAGTATTGGCATTTAATCAAGATTTTACTCAAGTTCGCTCAGGCCAGACCGACGTACCAAACGGTTTTAATCATTACTTGATGAAATTTGATGGCGTTAGTGAGCACAACAAAAATCAAGAAACCTTCGGCGACCCATTAGGGTATGGGGCAATGGAGTTTGTTTATCATTTAATGGCGTCGAAATGCGATATCGATATGATGCCATGCCACCTGCTAGACGAAGGCAATCGAAGGCATTTCATAACACAGCGATTTGATAGAATTCAAAATAACAAGGTTCATGTGCAAACGCTTAACGGTCTTGCACACATTGACTACAAAAAACCCGGTTCATTTTCATATGCCGAATTATTTAGCGTAGCGAGACAGTTAAAACTGTCAGCTATGGAGGCTGAGCAGCTTTTCAAGCGTATGACGTTCAATATTATTGCGAGAAATCATGACGACCATTCAAAGAACTTTGCTTTTACGCTAAAAGAAGACAGATGGTCTCTCGCACCCGCTTATGATTTAGCCTATAGCTACAAACCAGGCAGCAAATGGGTGAACAGTCATTGGATGAGCCTGAATGGTAAAAGAGATGATTTCACACGAAATGATTTCTATAGTTTAGAAAAACTAAGTCCACTTTTTAGCAGAAAAAAAATCGATAATATTATTGATAAAACCATTGAGCACGTGTCAACTTGGCCTCAACTTGCGCGGGATTTGTATGTACCCAAAACACTGATAGATGAGATACAAGAAAACTTGCGCCTCGATATTTAAGTTGTTTTTATCTTTGATGGTGTTGAAGAATAAATTGATAATTTTTACTTAGGCGCGTTCTTATTGCATTACCGAGTTACTTACTCCAAGCATTGGCTATCAGGATAAAGCAGACATTGGCATCTAGAAAAAAATGACATTATTTAGAGCCGATTGAGAGGCAAATTATCCGCACTATTTTTGCTCGCCAGATTAATTTTTATCTATACTGATAAGAGCTTCGAACGATACTTCAAACCATTTAACTTGCTAAAACTCCTAAAAACCATTGTTGTTTTTTGCGTCACTTTATTTGCACTATCCGTAGTGTATTTTTTGTTGAGGCCTGACCCATCAGTTACGTTACTGTCTAGCAAGGACCAAATTCGTTACACTGGTCAAATCAGTTTCGAGGGTTATCAAAAACTCGAAGATACTTACAAATCAGCGAATGTTAAACCTAAATCCATAAGAATAAACAGTGATGGTGGTGACGGATTAGCGGGTATTTTGATTGGTCGTTTTGTTAGGGACAACAACATGGATGTAATAGTTAAAAGGCGTTGCGTCTCTGCATGTGCAAACTATGTATTTCCCGCAGGTAATAAAAAGACATTACATAAAGATGCATTAGTGATTTTTCATGGTGGTTTCGCTCAAGAAAATATGTTGGATAAACTGCTAGATAGTCATCATGCAGGTAATGCAAGTAACGACTATGTTGACGCAAACGCGGGTAAAGAAGCTAGATTAATGAAATACGATTCGCAAAGTAAATTACTTCTAAAGCATTACTTTCCCGATGACGGGGCGTGCAAAAAGCCCAAGAAAGCCACTAAAAATGAACTGGTAGCATCAGCGCTTAAATGTTTAACATTCAGGCGCAATATTGAGCGTGAGTTTTACATGCAATTGAGGGTCGACCCTATGCTGCCGCTTTATGGTCAAAAAGGGAAATATGAAACCACCTATAAACAGTACAACCACATTGGTTTTTACTATGAAATCGCATCGCTTGAACATATGGGTGTATCAAACATTCACGTGATTGGGAAGGAGTGGATACCTTCCAAAAATCGACTATTTAAAAATATTTACAAAGTAGGTTTAGATTTTTGATGCTAGATAGCTGGATGAGTGAGCCGAAAATTGTTGAGTCAATTACAATTTTCAATAAAAACCGAGATGATTCTGAGCACCTGAGAAAGATGGCTTACATCGATGATTGTGCGATGCACCGTTACTGAAACATTATTTCTTATCTTCACGGCGCTTTTGAGATTTTGTCTGTCATAACGTCATTAACTTATTAATTTTTGATGAAAGGAGTAGATATGAAGAGATTTATTATGGCTGTAATGGTTATTGTGTCGTTGGATGTTTCAGCGAAAGAATATGAGTCTTGCAATGATTCTCGCTACATTGACTACGTGAACAAGCGTTTAGATTTTTACTCAAGCTTAACAGAAGAGGAAATTGCCAGAGCATATGAGTCACTTGAGGACCCGCAAGAGGGTCTCGACGAACGGTCGGCAGAGGCACTATTCTTGTACCAAATAGTGACACCTGCCGCTCAGCACAGAGATAAGAATTACGCACTTGCATATATAGAACGGTACGAGGCTGATGCATTGCAAAGCAATGCACAGAGATTCGCTAATACCATCTTAAATCGCAAGCCAAACCTTGCGATACATACGTCAAAAACAGCACGCGCTTGGCTTGCTTATAGAGACGGCGATATAGAGGGTGCTAAAGCACTTTTACTCGAATCAGTCGACATTGGCTCTTCCCCCGTTCTTAGCTCTTTTGGCCCTGATTTATCTCTAGTTAGAACATTATATAATCGCCACGACGAAGATGCGTTTGTATTGGCGTATCTCGAAAAAACGAAGAGCTTTTGGCATAGCGGAAAATCAAAATACTTACCGCTTTGGGAAAAAATGATTGCTAATAATTGTTTAATCCAATTTCAATTTTACGACACAACATCGACAGAAGGTTTTGATTGGCGACAGTAGCAGCGCGTTTAAAACGTGTGACGTAAAACATTTTGGTGTAAATAACTGCATTTTGGTTTGAACGGTTGCAAACACTAACCCATATATTTACCCTGTCAGTTAAGTGATAAGCGATTCGCTATCATTGGAGTTGTTGATTTAAAATTATGGAAAATTTTATGAAGTTCTTTCTCGTTTTTGTTTTCACATCAATTTTGGCTACCGCCGGCACTGTGATCTCACTCGCAGCAGCGTCCGAAATGCAAGGCGTCCTCCCCAAAACAATAGATTTCAAGTTACCAGAACCAAAAAAACGAATAGACCCAAGATATCCCACTGAATATGCAAGAGGCGGTTTAGAAGGTTGGGTTCAGTTGACGTTTTCTATCAATGAGAAAGGTAAAGTAGCTGATATCAAAATTGTTGATTCTACGGGTTACAAACTATTCGAACGTGAGGCGGTAAAAGCGTTAAAAAAGTGGCGATACACCCCTGCGCATCTTGACGGACAGCCAATATCGTATACGAAAAACGCAGTTCGATTGGACTTTTCGCTGGGCGATGGCACAGACACGATTTCCGATGATCTTCGAAATAGTTATAGCCAGTTTTATGATAAAACGGAAGCTAACGATATTTCGAGCGCACAATCAATTATTGACAATATAAACAAAACTAAAACGGCCAATCTAACGGAACATGTCCTTAAACAAAAGTTAAAGGCGGATCATTATGCGCTCATTAATGACCAAGCCTCTAGATATATCGCATTGGATGACGCATTCCATAGTTTAAAGTGGACAGGGCTTGCCGACCCATTTGTTTCAAATTACATAACTAGTCTAATTAATGCTGCTGCGATAACAGGAAAGTTTGTGGAAGCACGAGAGGTATATAAAGAAGTTTTTACCGACCAAGATATTGAGCCAAACGAATCAGTGGTAACGATAATGCGTTACATTGAACAGGAGATGAAGTCTCCCGAGCCTTTTTTAACTGAAAGCATTATTAACAATCATGAATCAACGCACTTTTCATTACATCGCAGAAAGTTTTCGGTTAATAAAACAGAAGGCTCAGTTGATGAACTTGAACTGAGGTGTGACGAGCAGTTCGCCTCAATCACCACATTTGACGATACTATTTACACCATTCCTGATGATTGGGGTAGCTGCGTCTTAAGGTTTTTGGGTGAGCAAAATAGTCGTGTTTCAGTAATGCAGTACGCTAATTGACACCATCATCTTTAAGCGTTAAATGACGTCTCGTTTGGGCGCCTCAAATGGTAGCCTTTGTTTTGAGCGACTCGTGTCGTTCTGTTTTAGAAAAAACTGCCAAATATGAAAATAGAAGTTGTAAAAGCCGATTATAGTAATAAAGAGCACGCACGCGACATTCCCTATCTATTAAATGAATATGCATGCGATCCCATGGGCGGTGGAAAACCGCTCTCTCACGATACTATGCATCAACTGGTTTCAGAACTCGCTAAAATTCCGCATGCGTTTAGTGTCTTAATTTATGTCGATGGGCAGCCAGCAGCTCTGGCTAATTGCTTTGAAGGATTCTCTACCTTTTCGTGCAAACCGCTCATTAACATACATGACCTATGCGTTCGTGAGGATTTCAGAGGGTTAAGCCTAAGCCAAAAGTTACTCGAAAAAGTGGAGTCCATAGCGAGAGCTAGGGGCTGCTGCAAAATCACGCTAGAAGTATTAAGCAATAATAGTGTTGCGAAAGCCGCTTATGAAAAATTTGGGTTTAGTGGATATGAATTGGATCCAAGCGTTGGTAGTGCGATTTTTTGGCAGAAGACGCTAACTAACAACAACTGACAATTGTCTGTAGTGGTCGCTAATAAGAAGAAACTGCATCCTAGCTTTCGCGTGATGCTGTTTATCAGAGCACAGAGGCGCCTAGCGAAGGTATGTTGATGTTGAAAAGTGTGCTCGCGCAGGGAGGCGCGAGCCCAAGCGTCCACCCGCTTCGCGTCGAGGAGTGGTTTACAGCGTCTTTTCAACATCAACATGCCGCAGCTAGATAGCCCAACTCTAACGGACAACACTATCCGTCTGCCGCCATCGCCACCAGAACTTGGCGCTTGCGAGTTCCACTGTAAGCACGCCTGCCGTGCATGGTGCGATAGTTATCGACGATGGCGACATCATTATCTTGCCAATCCACATCAAAGGTAAAAGACTTCGAGAGTTCAACGATAAGGTCAAGCACTTCCCTTGGGATCTGTGACCCATCCCCGAAGGTAATAGCGGAAGACGGGTTTTCTCGGACGCCTTGCCAACCCATATAGGCGGCAATTAGCTGATTGAAAAACACATAAGAACCATCATTGCGTTGTATGACAGCGGGCAACGTTGGTGTCGTTGCACGTAAACTACTATCAGCTAACCATTCCCATATGTAACCGAGCTGCGCTAGCTTTGACGCAGCTTCAGATTGTGTTTGAACACTCAACGTATCTTTCCAACTGCGACCTTGTCCCGAATCTGCATCGTTTGAAGATGGCATTGTTGATGTGTACTTCACTCCTTTTTTTGCAAACTGGGCAGCGAGGTCAGCATCCTCCTTTTGCAATGCTTCATACAGTTTGTCAGACCGGCACAACGGCGTTGCCCCCCCAACATCAGCAGCACGCTGACAAAAGAAAAAAAGTTTGCTTGGCGATATCGGCGTTTGCGCCATTTCGTGATGCAGGAAAATCTCGACTTCTTTTGGGGCTTCGTTCGCGGTAAATACGCGTTCGGTGAAGTTTATTCTAACGGCATTGGAAAGTGATTCCTGGTAGGTAAAATTCGGATAATCGAAGCTGGCTGAAAATGCATCAAACGTTTCTGCACTGTTGATGGGGAAGCCTCTAAACAACAATGCACCGTTTTTATTCAATTTTTCTTCTAGTTCAGTTTTGTGCGTCTTAACAAAAGTTTCAGCCTCTTCAATCGAGTTCACACTGCCATTATTAACAACGATTGGCGGGAATACATCATCTCCCCATTCCAATTGGGCTGGTACTCGAAGGTAATTGATACCTGCCATTAATGACTCCTACTCGTAAATCGGATGAAACGTATTAAATGCCTTACTGCAAAAATGCCCTGGGTCATTGAATCGCTGATTGATATTCAGCGCGTTGATACCTTGCATTTCATTTTCTGTCAGTTCGAAATCAAAAATGGACAGGTTTTCATGCATCCTTTCCACTTTGATAGTTTTAGGGATAATCGCGTTGCCCCGCTGTATTCCCCAGCGCAATACGACTTGCGCAGGTGTTTTATCAAGGCGCTTAGCCGCATTAATAACAACGTCCTGATGTAAGACAGAATCGGTTTTAGTTGCCATTTCCAACTCAACATAGGACAACGCACCTAATGGCGAAAATGCAGTCACTGGAATATCATATGCACGACACAGTTTTATCAATTTTTCTTGTGTCAAATACGGGTGGGATTCAATTTGCAACATCGCGGGTTTAATGCGCGCGTAACTCATCAGATCATGCAACAAAACAGTTGAATAGTTACAAACGCCTATGCGCTTCGTTAGCTCTTTCTCGACCAATTGCTCCATCGCTTGCCAAGTTTGATGAAGAGGTATTTTTGCGAGGGACATTTTTGGCTCGTCGGCATCGGGGTCAAACAACCATTCCGGAGGATAACGCGTCTCGATGGGCACAAAGGTTTGTGCTATCGGAAAGTGAATCAAATAAAGGTCTAAATAATCGAGCTGTAAGTCTTCAAGCGTTTTATTAACGGCAAGTTCAACATGTTCGGGCGCGTGAAATGTATTCCACAACTTTGATGTAATCCAAAGTTCTTCTCTTTGGCAAAGCCCATCATCAATTGAGCGTTTAATGCCTATACCAACTTCGATTTCGTTGCCGTAGTCGCACGCTGAATCAAAATGTCTATAACCAATTTTTATTGCGTTGTAGACTGTTGAAGCGCAAACCGCCCTATCGATTTTCCAGAGGCCAAAACCCACAGCCGGTATTGATGATATGGTCGTCATAGGACATCTCTTGTTTGTTTTTTATTATGGATAACCCAAGAGTATATCTGACGCTAATCAAAAGGGAACAGGGCACCAGCATTTAGCCTCAGTTCCGTGGCTAAACAGGTTGTTGAATTGACATTAAGCAGCGAGCATTACCATGTTTCTGCCGCCATCTTTAGCCTTGTAAAGCGCTTGGTCAGCACGCTCTATAAAGTTGGAGAGGTCCTCACCTACTTGCTGAGCCGCCACACCAAAAGACGCTGTAACAGGCGGTATCTTTTCGCCTGTTTTATTGAGCTTAAAGCATTTCGACGCCAAAACCTTCCTAATATTTTCTGCGATTGTATGTGCCTTATCTAAACTCAGATTTGGACATAAAATAGCGAATTCCTCTCCTCCAAAACGCACTGGCATGATCGAATCAGGGCATTCATTTTTAAGCAGTTCCGCAACAAACTTAAGGATTTTGTCGCCCAGTAAATGTCCATGGGTATCATTGAAAAGCTTAAATTTGTCGATATCCATGATGATCAAAGCTAAATCCTCTTCTTCACTCTCAGTGTCTTTAAACTCAGTGTAGATAGCTTCAAACGCTCGTCGGTTGTAAAGCCCTGTCAATTGATCGGTGTTTGCTTCAAGACGGCTCTTTTGCAGCTCCTCTTTAAGCGCGTCAATTTCCGCCTTTGCCATCGATAGTTGCCCTTGGAACTGATCGTTTGCATCACAAATTGCATTTGCATTGGCGTTTAAATCATCAAGTACAGGTGCCAATTGCTCACCGAGGTCATAATTACCAAGCGTATCGATGTTAACTTTTAACGCAGAAGAATGATCATTCGTTTGTTTCGCCGTTTCATCTAATGACGTCGATAACGTATTCATAGTTTGAGAAAATGCTTTTTGAAATTTTTGCAATTCCTGTTCAGATGAGTCATCGAGCTGGCTAATGTGCTGTAAAAACAGCGATTCGCTGACTTGCTGGGAACAAGTGCCATAACGAGAGATAGCGTGGTCAAGTTCAGCGTTAAGTGTCGGAAACGCATTGGAATAGTAGCTGTACCAAAGCGTAAAATTTAGTGGGTTGGGCACTATGTTGTGCTTGACCATTTTAGGTATCGCTTGTCTCACAAAACTAGCTGCTTGATCTGAATTTTCGGAAAACCTCATGCCATTACTCTTCCTATACAATTTAAGATAAAACATACGTTTACATCAACTCTATCGGCCCAGCGTTTTTAATTTTTAACTAGAAAGCTAAAATTCAGACTTATGTATAGTTATGCAATCTCGCACTCCTATGTAATACATCTCTTACGAAAAAACATTTGAGCTTACAGATAACAATCGGCTGCCACTATCCACTATAGTCAATGGAAATAGGGACACTTTGAGAAATATTTTGCATCTTCCACAGCGACTTTTGATTGTTGCCAACCCTAGAACTATACAAATACAAAAGTTATGGTTATAAATGAATAAACGTGTAAATAGTCAGTAACGAGCTCAGTATCAGCGCATTTGAAGTATCTTCACCTGATTGGGACAGTTATAAACCTGCTGTCGTTGTAAGCCCTCCCGTTTTAGGAGAGGGATATTCCGTTTTAGTGGTCCCCACGCAATATGGGGTTTTGTATTTTTCACTGTTTGCAAACGGGTTACGGATAGAGTCAGTCAAACATTCAAACAAATGCCAAATGGATGCACATACTGATGGTTCTATCTTAAAGCATCCTCCGGCTCGATGGCCGTTGTCGATTGTTCAATCCGATGAGAAAACAGTTGCCCAGGACAATAACTTTTCCCTGCAGCTGCATCACGACCCATTGGCATTTACCTTGTTTAAGGACGATAAAATAATTCAGCAATCGGCTACTGATGGACATTTTGATCGACGATATCGATTACCTCCATTTGTTAGAATCAAAGAAGGTTGGTTGATCAATCTTGAATTATCCTATAACGAAAGTGTGTATGGACTTGGAGAAAAATGGTCGCGACTAGACAAACGAGGGCATCTCGTAAGGTCTTATAATCACGATGCGCTTGGTGTCAATTCGGAAAAGTCCTATAAAAATACACCTTACGTTTGGAGCCTTAAAGGTTGGCAAGTCTTTACTCACACTTCATCACCTGTCACGCATAGCCTTGGATATGCGCCTTGGTCACAACGCGCTTATGGTTTACTCATTGAAGATTCAATTATTGATACTTTTATCTACCATGCGTCTCAACCCGCCCAAGGACTTCATACTTATTGTGAACTGACTGGGTTTGCGCCAGTGCCACCCGACTGGAGCTTCGGCGCAATTCTGTCCAAAGCCTATTACAAAGATGCAATAGAATTATTGTCTACAGCAAAAAAAGTACGTGACAAAAGTATGCCCTGCGACGTAATTACACTAGATGGAAGAGCATGGCAGGATACAGAGACGCGTTTTGCGTTTGAATGGGATAGTTCCAGATATCCGAATCCGAAAGCTGTCATTAATGAGTTGAAAGAGTTGGGCTTTAAAGTTTGTATTTGGGAATACCCACTCGTTTCTGTAAAGCATCCGTTGTTTGAGCAAGCATCGGAGAAAGGTTGGTTGCTTAAAGATAGAAGAACTGGCAAAGCTTATCGATATGAATGGGATCAAAGCCCTTTTAATGAAGTTCTTACACCTCTTCCAGAATCTGGCATTTGGGACTTTACACACCCAGATGCCTATCAGTTCTGGCGTGATGCACACAAGGACTTGTTTGATTTAGGCGTCGATATGATCAAGGCTGATTTTGGCGAACAGGTTGAAGACGACAATATAGTTGCATATAACGGTGAAAGCGGGCACCAGTTGCACAATATCTATAGCCTGCTCTACAATCGCTGCGTGTATGAAGCCGCCTGCAAATATGGCAAAAACGGCGCATTTTTGTTCAGTCGGTCAGCTTGGACTGGCAGTCAGTGCTATCCCTCACAATGGGGCGGTGATCCTCAAGCTGATTGGGAAGGATTTGCCGCAAGTATAAGAGGTGCTCTGTCGTGGGGAATGTCAGGAGGGCCTTTTTACGCGTCTGATATTGGTGGATTTTATCAGGATACGCGTGACGACATACTTTATGTGAGATGGGCTCAGGCTTCAGTATTTTCTGCGCATTTTCGGCTACACGGCGTCGGTAGTCGAGAACCCTGGTCGTATTCAGCTGATGCCGAAAAAGCTGTTATGAAGGCGTTGGATTTACGCTATCAATTGTTACCCTATCTCAAAACGGCAGCGCTAGTCTCAAGCAATACGGGGCTGCCAGTTCAACGCGCTATGCCGCTGGCCTTTCCAGAAGATGTGTTGAGCCACTCATTTGAACATCAATTTATGTGTGGTGAAGACCTGCTTGTTATACCTTGTTTGAATCCCAGTGGCGAAGTGAGTTTTTACTTACCTAAAGGGAGTTGGATTAGCTTCCCTGATAAAAAGCCTTACAAGGGCGGATGCGTTTACTCCGAGGCGCTAACCCTTGAGCAAATTTTAGTGTTTGCGCCCGAAGGAACTCGCCTGCCACTTAGCGAGCCAAGTGAATACATTATCGACGCCATTAAACAAACCAACGAATGGTTTGCTTCCTCAAACGAGCACGCTACATGAACGCATTTGACATTGCTACAACACTGCTTTCATGTGCGGCTTTTATGGGGTTTGTCGCTTATATCTCCTATCAAAAGACAAAAGGTGAAGTGGGCACCAAAGATGGTTATTTTTTGGCAGGCAGAGGGTTAACCGGGACATTTATCGCGGGTTCCATGTTGTTAACGAATTTATCTGCTGAACAACTCATTGGCCTAAATGGTTCCGCATTTGGTTTTAATTTGAGCGCGATGGCATGGGAGGTAACCGCGGGATTTGCCACCATCATCATGGCGTTGGTGTTCCTACCTCGTTATCTCGCGGGTGCCTTCACCACACTGCCCGAGTTTTTAAAAGACAGATTTGACGATACGGTAAGAAGAATGACGGTCGTGTTGTTCTTAGTAGGTTATACACTCATTACTATCCCCTCTGTTTTGTATTCAGGCTCTATTGCGGTACTGCGTCTTTTTGATGTGCATGCACTGCTAAATCTAAGTTATGAGGTCAGTCTTATCTGTACCATTATCGTTGTGGGTACTATAGGCGCGCTGTATGCCATTTTTGGCGGATTAAAAGCGGTGGCCGTTTCCGATACCATCAATGGTGTTGGCTTGCTGGTCATCGGGATAACCGTGCCAATACTCGGATTTATTGCATTGGGGCAAGGTGAATTCTTGGTGGGTCTGGATATTGTTGCAAATACCGACACAGAAAAACTCAACGCCGTTGGTTCGAGTGATGATCCCGTGCCGTTTGGAACGATTTTTACCGGAATGATACTGGCAAATTTGTTCTATTGGGGCACCAACCAGTATGTTATCCAAAGAACACTTGGCGCAAAAAACCTAGCAGAGGGACAAAAGGGCGTGTTGTTCTCTGGGTTTTTCAAAGTGATGGTGCCGTTTATGATGATGATCCCTGGCGTTATTGCCTATCATCTTTATCAACAAGATAGTTTGCAAACGATTGATTTAGCCTACCCTACACTAGTCAAAGATGTGCTTCCGCAGTATATGTCTGGATTCTTTCTTGCCGTGCTGTTAGGCGCTGTTTTTAGCTCATTTAATTCACTGTTAAATAGCGCAGCAACGCTATTTGTCCTGGATGTTTATCAGCCAATCAAAAAAAAGCAGCCCAGCGAAATTCATTTGATAAAAGTTGCAAAAATAGCAAGCATTATCCTCGCGGTCTTTTCTTTTTTAACTGCGCCTCTCCTAATGCTAGCGCCGGATGGCTTGTGGCAAATTATTCGTGTGTTTACGGGTTTTTATAACATCCCTGTCATTGCAATTGTGCTAGTGGGACTGTTTACAAAACAGGTGCCCGCACTCGGTGCAAAAATTGCAATCATCTTTCACGTTATTGCCTACGCAATTCTTCAGTTCATTTGGAAAATCGACATCAATTTTATTCATATCTATGCCATTTTATTTGCTATCGAAGTCACCATTATGTTGATAGCGGGGAAGCTGAGACCGCGACAAACACTATGGCAATTTACGCGTAAATCTACTGTAGACCTTGCTCCCTGGCGACTTGCATTACCTTGCTCGTTGGTGTTGGTGGCAATGATTATTAGTCTTTATCTGATTTTTTCCGAAATTGGATTTGTGAATGGCTTGAGCGCTTATTTTGCACCCTCGATGATAGCGCTATGGTCTATCACTGCTCTTTTATGCTGGTACAGTCTTTACCGCTGGGAAACGCATTATTCAAAAGCACTCGGCAAAATTGGAAAGTAATTCCACCAATCAGTGCGCTCACCCAAGGCAATGTTTCGCTGCGATAAAAGCAATGACAATTGATTTATGCATCGACTATAACAAGCTGTCGTGGACCAACAGAGATTTCTTTTCCATCGATCTCATGCAGAGTAACAATTACTTCTTCAGCATTGTAATTGAATACAAAAAGCTTACCGTCTCGTCTAGATATCCTTACATCATGAGGTAAAAGCTGATGCGGAATTTTAAGTGCGCTAAGACTGCTTTCAAGCACTTTGACTAAGAAGTCTACGCGCATTAAACAGCCTATGTAGGTGCAATTTTGGTTTCTCACAATCGCAGCTTCGCTGGATAGGTATTGCCCCAAAACCTCAATATCGCTATCTGACGACAAGTCTATATATTCTAACCATCTTCCGCACTGCAGTTTTGCTACGCCAAAATTAAGCGCTTGAGGACAATCGTCACGCAATGTCTCAGTTGCAACAACCTGGATATCAATAAGCTGTTGAATCAATCCTGGACCAAGCGTCGGCGAAAGCCAAAACTCCTCAGTTTTACTGCCAGATCGTGGACCAAAAATAACGTGCACATCATGGGCTTCACACGCATCAATAAAACGTGTTGAAACGATTGGCAGGCAGGGCGCTATAATCAGTTTGTAAGGGCTAAGGTCACTGGATTGACTAATAAAATCGACATCAATACCAAGCTGTCTTAGTGCAGAATAGTATTCGAACTCCACCTGCTGATGCTCATAACTGTCACCTTGACGCTCAATTTCTGTGACCCATTGATTATGCGCATCCATGACGATGGCAACGCATGTATTCACAGGCGACTCTACGTCTATTCGACTTTCAATTAACTCTTTGCGAAAACGCTCAATTTCATTCCAGGCATTTGATTTAGAATTATCCACACGTTTAATGCCTGCATGCATCTGTTCTTGCGCGAAAGCAGCCTGACGCCAGCGAAAATAACTAATAGTTGATGCGCCATGTGCCACCGCTTCCCAAGACCAAAACCTTACCATGCCATCAACAGGTTTTGGGTTGTGCCCTCCCCAGTTAACAGGGCCTGGTTGTTGTTCCATGATCCAGAAAGGCGCTTTGGATAAACCGCGTATTTGGTCAAACGAGTAACTCGCAAAGTCGGGATGCCCCGTTCTCATATACCTTTCGAACTCTGCAGCAGAAAGAGATGAAAAGAATAAATCCGTGCGGCCTAAGGGATAGTTGTCATAGCTTACGAAATCCAGCGGATCTGAGAGAGCAACGTTATCACACTGTGTATCCACCATCGGAATAAAATTGTGCGTGACGAAATGGGAGGGACATTTTTCGCGTATTTCTTTAACCATTGCATCGTGAAAATGAATCACCTGGTCTGAGCTAAAGCGGCGAAACGCCAGCTGATGCGACGGGTGAGTCTCGGTTACCGCCATTAATGGCAATTCGAGTTCATCGAAAGATTGATACTCCATTGACCAAAAGATGGTACCCCATGCCTTATTAAGGCCATCTATTGTGCCATATTTGTGTTCGCACCATTCTCTAAAAGCCTGAAGTGCCATTGGTGAGCTGCTAAGTGTTGTATCATGACAAGCTAATTCATTGTCCGTTTGCCAACCGACCACGGCTGGGTGGTTGGCATATCGGCTTGCCATGACGTGTGTAATTTTCATCGCAGCATCAAAAAAAGAACGACTAGAAAAATCGTAATGCCGTCTTGAACCAAACCCTCGAGTCATACCCGTTTCAATATCGTTTGGCAAAATATCATCATGCTTGTCAATTAACCATTTTGGTGGTGTAGCTGTAGGTGTGCATAGGATGACCTTCAAATCTTGCGAATGTAGAATCTCAATGGCACTGTCTAGCCACTCAAAACAGTAATTTCCCTCGGTCGGTTCCAGTCGACACCATGCAAACTCGGCAAGTCGCACATACTCTATTCCTAACTGTTTCATTTCTTCTGCGTCTTGTTGCCACATGCTTTGTGGCCAGTGTTCTGGGTAGTAACAAACACCTAGCATATATAACCTCCACTCTTGGACAGTTAATTGACTTAACGTTGGGCTTACATATAATTAACATATTTATATGATTAATAATGCAAGTTGTAAATGTTTTTAAACAATAATGACGTAAAAGCGTAGTAAACCTGAACTCTCGATAAGGATGCAGACAGATAGCATGCAGCAGAAGAGCACGCATAAAAACACGATAGAAACCAAGTTTACGCAAGACAGTACTTTAGATTTGATTCATCTATACACAGAATTTGTCAGTGTTGTAATTGATTGCAATAAGGCGCAGCCAGTGATTATATATTTTGGAGACGCCATATCACCTGATGCGGCTCTAGATGAAATGTTAATGCTATCAACTCGCCAAGAAGCCAAATGTTCACTCTCTGAAGAAGTACCAATAAGCCTTACGCCAACACGTGGCAGCGGATTCACCGGTAATCCGGGTGTTCAACTGTCGGGTGCACCCAACGCCTGGTCGGTTTCACCTACATTGGCATCTGTCGCTAGAGAAGGCAACCATGCTGTCACGTTCATATCTACTGATCCTATCCGACATATAACACTTCATCACAGCTTAATACTGTGTCCAGACACTCATATACTCGCTGCATCCACAGCGCTTATAAATCAGTCTGACGAAAGCGTTAATGTACTCGACCTATCATCACTAACCATTCCTCTTCCGCTTGGGATGGATACCCTTATGTCATTTGAAGGCCGATGGTCTATGGAGTTTCAAACCCGCACCATTGATTTATTTTTAGGTGCTTTCGTAAGGGAAAACCGCAAAGGTAAAACCTCTCATGACAACTTTCCTGGCGTGATTGTTCACGAAAAAGCAACCAGAGAGAACGACGGAGAGTGCTATGGTTTTCACTTAGGATGGAGTGGAAATCACCGCACTCGCGTCGAGCTGTTACCGGAAAGGCGAACCTATGTGCAAATGGGTGAGCTTTTGAGTCAAGACGAAATGCATCTCGCACCCGGGGACAGTTATACGACGCCAACACTTTATGTCAGTTATTCGGCGAGCGGTTTTAACCGCATGTCTAGACAGTTTCATAACTATATCAGACAACATATCTTATCTGACCGAATAGTATCGACACCACGCCCTGTCCACTACAACACCTGGGAAGGCATTTATTTCGATCATGACGTAGAGCTGTTAAAGCATTTTGCAGATGTTATGGCCGAGCTTGGTGCAGAACGGTTTGTACTTGATGATGGATGGTTTAAAGGTCGTCGGCATGAAAAAGCAGGGTTAGGTGACTGGCAAGTTGATTCAAACATTTACCCAGAAGGACTGTCTCCATTAATTCAACATGTTATCAATAATGGCATGCAATTCGGTATTTGGTTCGAGCCTGAAATGGTTAATCCCGACAGTGATTTATATCATAAACATCCGGATTGGGTTCTGCATTGTGAAGGCACGCCTCAGCTAGGGTTTCGGCATCAGTATGTATTGGATTTGTCGCGTTCAGAGGTAACTGAGAATTTGTATTCTCAGATTGCCACCATCCTGCAAGAATATCCCGATATTTCATATATTAAATGGGATATGAATCGAGACATTAACCATACCGGGAGTGCTGACGGACAGAGCGTTATCCACGCACAAACGAAGGCCGTATACGCGCTGATCGCGCGACTTAAAGCTGCTTTCCCAGGGCTTGATATTGAAAGCTGTTCATCCGGTGGTGCGCGCATTGACCTTGGCATCTTATCTTGTACAGACAGGTTTTGGACGTCTGATTCTAACGATGCATTAGATCGATTATGGATACAAAGAGGGTGTTCGTATTTCTTCCCGCTATTGATAACGGGCACGCATATTGGACCAAGAGATTGTCATATCACAGGCAGAAAACTCTCTATGCAAACGCGGATTGCCACATCATTGTTTGGCAGTATGGGCATGGAAATGAACCCAACTGAATTAGATGATAATGACAAGAAACTTCTTATATCAGGACTAAAGTTTTATAAAGCGCATCGCGATTTGATTCACAACGGCGATTACTATCGTTATGATACTGACGACGAGTCAATTGATTTTGCCATTATTGACCCAAACAAATCCTCTGCGTTGTTTTCCCACCATAGCATCATTGAAAGCCGTAGAACGATGCCGAAAGTGCTTAAGTTTATCGGATTAGATCCGAAAGCTAGATACACAGTAGAAAAAGTGTGGCCAGAAGTCCTCGATGAATACAGCCCATCGGTAATACAGATGGCTGATGGGCAGACGTTTAGCGCAGAGCTACTAATGAAACACGGCATGCAACTGCCGATTTTGATGCCACAAACCAGTATAGTATTTAAGCTTACTAAACAAGGATAACAGGTTGAATAGAAACCTTACCTTCCAATTGACGCATGAGCTTGGCTCGGAGATCGTCAAAGGTACATACCCTAGCGGTGCAATAATGCCGTCTGAAGCCGTAATATCAGAGCGATATGACGTCAGCCGAAGCTCTACGCGAGAAGCGGTTAAAATGCTTTCAGCAAAAGGCCTTATAAGCTCGAGACCGCGACAGGGTATCCGGGTGGAAGATGAGACAAAATGGAACCTATTTGATCCGGATGTTTTAAACTGGATCCTACAATCAAAACCATCACTTCAATTGTTGCGAGAATTTACTCAAGTTCGCTATGCCATAGAGCCTGTCGCGGCAAAGCTTGCCGCAGAAAACGCAGACGAAACAAACATTCAAGAATTGGAGTCTGCACTGCACCGAATCGCTGAAGCGCAAATGGGACTTGATGACCAGTTGGACGCACATATCAGCTTTTTGAACGCTATTTTAAATGCTAGCGGAAATCGCTTTTTCATCCAGTTAACACAATTTGTAAGTGCTGCTTTGCGCGTTAGCATTCGATATGTAAATACCGCGATGAATGTAGATAATACTGATATCACATTTCACGAAAAGGTATTCAACGCCATCAAGAGCGGAAATGGCGACGATGCATTCGCATTAACAGAGCACATTTTAAGCGACGCCTTATCGGTAATTGAAGATAAAATGTAGTGTTGGCTGATGTCCAGACACACGCTTAAAATAGTGATGTAAACATTGGACTTCTCTAATAAACATATTTATCATACAATTAAAAAATAGAGGTGTGAGGGTGTCATGCAACTCAGAGACACAAATGTCGACAAGATGCAGCAGGGCGTATACGATGTTCTGATTATTGGTGCCGGTATTAACGGGGCTGTGTCGGCTGCGTCACTATCACGAAAAGGCGTAAAAGTAGCGCTCATCGATAAAGCTGATTTCGCATCTGAAACATCCTCAAACAGCTCCAACCTTGCTTGGGGTGGCATCAAGTATCTAGAAAACCACGAATACTTCTTAGTCAATAAACTATGTAAAAGCCGCAACCACCTGATGCGCAGTTACCCTTCAACGGTAAAAGAAATTCGTTTTTTAACAACGCTACAAAAGGGATTTAGGTTTCCCGCTTGGTTTGTTTATTTCGGCACGCTTGTCTACTGGATTATGGGCCGTTTTTTTACAATGCGCCCTATCTTTTTAAAACCCAACACCATCAAAAGTCTGGAGCCAGCGATCGAAGTTAATTCATCGCAAGGTGGTTTTGAATATTCCGATGCGTTTTTACATGACAATGATGCAAGGTTTGTTTTTAACTTCATTCGAACCGCCATGGACAACGGTGCATGTATTGCTAATTACGTTTGTGCTAATGGAAGTGAAAGAACCGATGACACATGGACCACCCAAGCTTACGATAGCGAAAATGATAAACACTTTGAAATTCGTTCTAAAGTCATTATTAACGCTTGCGGCCCTTATGTTGATGAATACAACCAAATAAACAAACAAGAAACCGAGCATCAACATGCGTTTTCAAAAGGCGTACATTTGATTGTGCGTAAACTGACCAGTGTTGATAAGGTACTCGCGTTTTTTGCTTCTGATGGGCGCCTATTTTTTGTTATTCCAATGGGACAGCGAACCTGTATTGGAACAACTGACGATAAAGTGATGTCGCCTGAAACGTCTGTGACTGAAGCTGATCGCGATTTTATCTTAGATAATGTAAACGCGCTTTTGTCACTAGAACAACCGCTAACGCGAGACGATATTATTTCAGAAAGATGCGGTGTTAGACCACTTGCAGTCAAGGACACCAAGAGTGATGAAGACTGGGTTGCACTCTCGAGAAAACATGCAATAGACATAAACCAAACACAAAACCACCTTAGTATCTTTGGAGGAAAGCTAACGGACTGTCTGAATGTTGGCGAAGAGGTGGCCAATATCATTTCATCATTAGGCGTTACAATTCCATATCCGAGCGCCATTTGGTACGGAGAGTCTGATGATAAAATCAAACAGGAATTTGAATATCGCGCCAAACTGATCAATTTAGATGCGATGACCCCCGCTTATTCATCGGAAAAACTAACCACTCGCTTGTGGCGACGCTATGACATGCACGCGTTGCAAATATTAGACGAAATACAACGAGATGCATCGCAAGCAGAACAGCTGATGGAAAATGCAGAATACATTCGAGCGGAATTACATTACGCTGCAAGGCGAGAAATGATAACTAATCTTGAAGACTTCCTGCGACGCCGATCAAAGATTGAGATGGTCTTGAGAAAGCGCGAAATTATCGGTACCAAAGGTATAAAAGAGGCTTGTTCGATTTTATTTGGAGATAAAGCTGAACAAAAATTACAAGAATATATTGAGCAATGCGCCTAAATGATTTACACGGACTTGTCTCAAAGTTTTATGAATTCATGAGTATCGTTTGGGTGGGGATACAGTTAAAGTTAAGTAGGAAACGCTCTATGCAATAAAATGTAGGCCATAATAAAGACGCTCAAGCACACTCCTCGACACGAAGTGGATGTGACGCTTGGCAAAAAACATCCGTGTTTTTTGACACTTTATTATGGCCTACATTCCATTACAAACGCGTTTTCAAACTCAACTTAAACCGTATTCCTACCCTCTGGATAGAGTTAAAAAGCTAACGGGTTTTTAATGAATTACCACACAACCACACATCGGCGCAAAAACATCCTTACCGGAGACTGGGTATTGGTGTCCCCGCACCGCAACAATCGGCCTTGGTCAGGCGCGACTGAAGAAAGTACTGTCGTACCACTACCTTCTTATGATGAAAACTGTCCGCTTTGCCCCGGCAATACCCGTGCTAATGGCGAAAAAAACCCAAACTACACCGACACATTTGTTTTTGTGAATGACTTTGGCGCATTAACGCCTTTACAAGCAAAAGATGAGGCAACACTATCTGATAACGGCTCAAATTCAGCATTATTTGCATCGGAGCCAGCAGCAGGTGAATGCAGAGTGATTTGCTTCTCACCTGATCATAATCGCACTTTGCCTGAACTATCTGAATTGGAAATTCTCGCTGTCGTAGACTGCTGGCAACAAAACTACAACCAATTGTCGGCAAAGTATAAATGTGTGCATATCTTTGAAAACAAGGGGGCGATTATGGGATGCTCTCAACCCCATCCGCACGGTCAAATTTGGGCGCATAATCACTTATCAACAGAAATAGAAAAGAAACTCTCCAGTTTCAGAAATTATTCTAATACCCACGATACGTGTCTCCTAAATGATTATGTAAATGCTGAAATAGACGATGGCTCCCGCGTAGTGGTTAAAAATGACGATTGGTTGGTAATTGTACCTTACTGGGCAGCGTGGCCCTTTGAAACACTGTTAGTGTGTCGAAGAGACGTTGCACATTTTGGTCAGCTAGATGAAAATACTAAACGCTCGCTCGCCGCTATTATTCAGCAATTAACCATAAAATACGACAACGTCTTTAACTGCAGCTTTCCATATTCCATGGGTTGGCATAATGCTCCAAAGCCATTGGACAATCATGATATATGGCGATTGCATGCGCATTTTTATCCTCCGTTATTAAGGTCAGCGACAATTAAAAAGTTTATGGTCGGATATGAAATGCTCGCTGAAAGTCAACGAGACCTGACCGCCGAAACCGCTGCAGACATCCTGCGAAACGCCAGTAACATTCACTATAAGCAAAGTGGAGCGTAAACATTGAGTAAAAATGACTTATCTAGCGCATTCTTTGAAACATATGGCGTTCGCCCAGAGGCGATTTCAAGTGCGCCCGGTCGAGTAAACATAATTGGTGAATTCACAGATTATAACGATGGATTTGTTCTACCGTGTGCGCTCGAATTTAGAACGCGCGTCGCGTACAAAAAGCGCAAAGATAATACGGTCGTGGTTCATTCGCTGCAATATTCAGGTGAACGAGATTCTTTTTCAACAGATGGAAACATCGAGCAAGGTCAAAATCAGTGGGGAAACTACGTTCGCGCTGTGGTGTTTGCGTTGAAATCAAGAGGTTCCAGCGTTGGTGGTGCTGACTTGATGATTGACAGTAACGTGCCGCAAGGTGCAGGGTTGTCTAGCTCTGCGGCGTTGGAAGTTGCCGTTGGTGGCGCGTTTAATACCGCATATGATTTGGGCTACACGAATACAGATCTTGCACTCATCGGTCAGTATGCCGAAAACGAATTCATGGATTGTCAATGTGGGATTATGGACCAGCTTGTATCGGCGAATGGACGAGAAGATAATGCACTGTTTATCGATTGCCGAGACCTCTCCACCCAGCTTGTAGCAATGCCAAGTGAACTGACACTACTTATCATCAATTCAAACTACCCAAGGAAACTCGTAGATAGCGAATATAATCAGCGTCGCGAAGACTGTCAGTCAGCTGCGTTAGCCATGCAAGTCCCTACCCTCCGAGAGGCGACCATAGAAATGCTAGAAAACGCAAAAAATTCGCTATCGAATAATCAATACCGCCGCGCAAAACATGTGATAACTGAAAATCAGCGAGTGCTAGATGCAATGACCGCTCTTAATAATGGTTCTGTTGACTCGTTAAGTCGGATAATGGCGGCTTCGCACACATCCCTGAAGGAAGATTTTGAGGTGACAGTGCCGGCAACAGACTGGATCGTGGAACAATGCTCAGCGATTATTGGCAATCAAGGTGCGGTACGCCAAACTGGCGGTGGGTTTGGTGGCGCCGTTGTATGCTTTTGCAAGGCTGATAAAGTCAATGATATACAAAGCGTCATGGACAAAGAGTATCCATTAGCCATGTCATTAAAAGTAGATATTTTTCAATGTGTCGCGGGGGATGGACTTAAAATAGCATTTCAGTGAAGGAATTGAATGGCTTTGGTCGCCACATGGCGATGCTTAACGCAGTTAAAAGTTCGGTAAAAAGTGCACCTAAATAATTTGTAACATTATGGCGAACCCCAGTGTTTATAGGCCTATTCGCCAGATTTAACGGCCATACCATCGAGAATTTCTTGACTTATTGCAAAACCTCAATAATCTTTACATTTAGGATAATCCTTTGTGCGCTATACCAATAATAAAATTGATGGACTAAGACAACGCGTTCTGGGTACTTCTACATCTCACAGTTCTGCGACTTATCGTCCAAAAGGTGAATTCATTCTACCTCCAATCATTCTTGGGTTTTTAATAACAAAGTACAAGTGGATCCCTGACTCGCATCGCCATTATTGATTAATCTCATCTGTACACTTTTGATTAAGAAGCTGTGGCCGTGCGTGTGTAAACTTATAAAAAATAATACCAGGAGAACGACCTTGAGAGACCATTCAAACAATAAATATCCGTCCTATAAAAAGCATGCGTTGGCCATCGCTTGCGCTATGTCATTTGGGGCGGTCGTCCCGGGTGTTACACATGCCCAAGAGACAGACGAAGAAGCGGCTGAAGACGCTGAAAAGATAATCGTTACAGGTACCCGTTTAGCTGGACGCTCTGCGGCCGATTCACCGGTGCCCGTGGATGTCATTTCTGGCGAAGAATTCCGCCGAAACGCGTCTTCAGATGTGCAAGACATGTTACGAACGAGCGTACCTTCATTTGACATCAATACGCAACCGATCAGTGACGCCGCAACGATTGTGCGCCCTGCTAACTTGCGCGGAATGTCGCCGGATAACGTGCTTGTGCTTGTTAACGGGAAGCGACGTCATAGAGGGTCGGTTATTTCATTCCTTGGTGGCGGTATCTCTGATGGTGCTCAAGGTGTTGATATTTCCGCTATTCCTTCGATGGCGTTAAAACGTGTGGAAGTATTGAGAGACGGCGCATCATCTCAGTATGGTTCTGATGCAATTGCAGGGGTACTTAACTTTATCCTTAGAGATAATGATGAAGGGTTTGAAGTTAAAGCCAAATGGGGTTCTACATTTGAAGGTGACGGCGACAACTACGTTGTACAGGCAAATGCAGGCTTTGCATTGGGTGACGCCGGTTTCTTAAACATTACCGGTGAAATAAAAGATGTAGAAGGAACCGTTCGCTCTGTTGTTCGCGGTGACGTTCAAGGCCTTATTGACGCTGGTTATCAAGGACTTACGCCGTTTTCAGTTATCAATACTTATACGGATGAAGTCCCTCAATATTGGGGACAGCCAGATGTAGAAGATGACATCAAGTTGTTTTATAACGCTGGTATAGAATTGTCCGAAAACGCTGAATTGTATTCATTTGGTAGCTTCGCTGAGAGGACGGTAGAAGGTGGTTTCTTCTATCGTAACCCGACGAACCGTGGTGGTGTTTACCGTGGTCCACTAGTCGATCCTGCTACGGGCCTTGCCGATCCGAATGGCGTAGCGTCAGTGCGTGTAGGTGACCTTGATGGTCTCAACATGGGCGGGGCTTGTATCGCGGGTATCCCATTAACTGCGGGCGGCGGTTTGTTGCCTGATCCAACATTCCTACAACAAATCGTTGACGATCCTAACTGTTTCTCGTTCATTGAAACTATACCAGCGGGCTTCGTACCGAGATTTGGTGGTGACAATGAAGACATGTCATTTGCTGTAGGTATTCGCGGTGATTTAAATATAGGTACCGGATTGGACTATGACGTCAGTGCCGTCACCGGTTCAAACAAAACAGACTTCTTTATCCGCAACACCATTAATGCATCGCTTGGTCCTGATACACCAAGAGACTTTGTGCCTGGTGGTCAAGAGCAGACGGAAACTATCTTTAATGCAAACTTTGTGTATGCAACGGACGTTGGTTTTGAGTCAGAGTTGAATATTGCATTTGGTGCTGAATATCGAGAGGAAGAATTTGATTTATTCGCAGGTGACCCGGCATCTTTTGCACTTGGACCATTAGCTGACCAAGGTTTCTCATCAAGCTCAAACGGATTTGGTGGTTTCCCGAATTCAACGTCCTCAAAACAAGACAGCACGGCGCTTTATGTTGACCTTGAAGCTGACGTGACAGAAAACCTAACGCTACAGACAGCAATTCGTTACGAAGATTTCAGTGAGTTTGGCGATACCACAGACTATAAAATAGCCGGTGTTTTCCACGTTAATGACGATTTTCGTATTCGTGCTGCGCACTCAACTGGGTTCCACGCACCAACTGCTGGACAAGCTAATATTACCAACGTTACCACGCAAAACGTCAACGGTGTATTGATTGACCAAGGGACATTACCGTTGTCCTCAGCCGCCGGTCAACTGGCCGCAGACTTCATTGAAAGTCAAGGCAACGGTCGACCTTCGCTTGGTCCGGAAGAAGCGAAAAACTTCTCAATAGGTGCATCATTCAACGTTGGTGATTCTGAATGGACCATCGATTTCTACAGCATCGAACTCACAGATCGAGTTGCTTTGGGTGCAAATGTAAGCTTCATTGACGCGCTTAATTTTGCAGGCGGTGCTGGTTCAGACTTTGCAACGGTTTCTGAAGGTTTGACGCAATTGGACGCTGCTGGCGTTATCAATCGACAAGACTTCCTTGGGCTTGATGATTTATCTCAGTTCCGCTTCTTCTCTAACAGCTTCGACACTACAACTACCGGGATCGATATTGTTGCCAATTACAACTTTGACTTCATGGGCGGTGATTCGAAACTTGTCTTTGCAGGGAACTACAACGAGACAGAAGTAGATGATGTTGGTACGTTGAACCCCATCAGCGATGGCCGTGTAAGAGATCTTGAAGATCAGCTTCCTAACCTTAGATTCAACCTGTCTTGGTTCCATACTGCAGGTGATATCAGAACGTTAGTAAGAGCTAACTACTACGGTGGTTGGGATGACACTGGCAATGACGTAAACGGTAAGAGTGCAGAAGTGCTAATTGACGTAGAGCTTTCTTATCAGTTTAATGACAACCTCGAATTTGCAATAGGAATCGAGAATCTGTTTGACACGTTCCCAGATGAGAATCCAAATGCAACCAGCTTGGGTCAATTGTATCCAGAAGCCAGCCCATTTGGCTTTAACGGTGGCGCATACTACTTGCAAGCTCGTTACGTCTACTAAGCTTAAAGAATTTGCTCTCCACGAGAGCGTCTGATTGAATTAAAAAGCATACCGAATCGGTATGCTTTTTTATTGCTCATTGAAAACCCGGTGGCAGGCTAAAGAATTCAAATCTGCGATCGCGTCGAAGTAGATTTTGTCGATGCAAGCAAGTTAAGACTCGCTTGCATCGTCCAGACATCGCGTTATTGTTTTAGGGTTGTCTATTTTACCAGCGTCAAACTAAACGGATATGGCCACAATTCACCGTTGTTTGCTTTAATCGCTGCAATAATAATAAAAACGATGTGAACCACCAGCAAAATTACCATCAACAACGCACCAATCAAAACAAACGTCAGAACAAAGCAGATTGCATAAGCGATGACCATTGTGATGAGCCAATTCACAATCACTTTACCGTGTTCATTAATTGCCGTTGATTGGTCTTTGTTCGTCACCCACATGACGATGGGCAAGATTAATCCCCCGAAAGGAATGACAAATCCCGCTAATTGACTTAAATGCATCAAAGTGAGAAAGACTTTCTCTTCCATTCCCCAGTATTTCTGTGACATGTCGTATTCCTTTAGTATGTTGTATTTTTGAATTTTTTTGAGAGAGTGATTTGTTCGTTATGCTGTAATCCCGTCTACTAAATAAAGTAGCATTAGGATGCGCAGAATACCAAATGCTTCAAATCAGAAACAACCTCACACTACAATGTTGTAACATAAACACTAGAGCGTGTTGATCTTTCGTGTACATTTTTGCAGCAGCTTGTGCTCAATTTATACAATGCAGAGCGACTGCTGTGTAGTTATTCTACATGAAGGAGCGATAAGGCAGTAGAAATTGAGCACAAGCTGCTGCAAAAATGTACACGAAAGATAAACACGCTCTAATAACTCAAATGATTTATTTGCGAGATAGGAGACCTATAGTAGACGTCGCAATGATGTTATTTTCGCAAATTTAGAACGCGTGCTTTACGTCTTTTGTAATTATCACTCTGCCACATGGGTAGCTGACTTTCACGGATATCAAATCCATATGCAGAAGGGCTTGTTAGAATAATAGGCGGGCTTTGAATACGTTTAAATACGCTCTTACGGATACCTTCATAAAACCATTCTATGTCTTCGATGAACGTGACTGGGTCATCGACACCCCATCGCGTTATTAGCGCGTCTGATACGCCTAGATTCTTCGCAAGGTTTCCTTCAATAAACCATTGCATAACATCCTCAGGTCGTGTTTTTTGAAATGATGTTGTCTTTTCCAATAACGCGCAATGGTAACCAAATTTCATTGGATCTATTTGCTGCTCACGCAGCTCGGCCGATGGCGGTATTGCATCTTCGGCAAATCGAAACAACGCATCTGGTAATAAGGTATTGGGGATTACTTCCTTTTTGAACACGGTTTCATTTAAAAATCGAGCCATGTCAAAAACTTCCGCTTTTGTCAGGTCGCCAATAGGGGCGACAACGCCACCTACATCGCCATAAAGCGTTGCATAGCCAAGTGCTATTTCAACTTTGTTCCCGTTATTTGTGAACATTCGCCCGTATCGACCCGCAATGTTGGATAAAATGGACGTTCCCCGCACCTTGGCTTGGATGTTTTCATCTGACAGCTTCCTCATCCAATCTGGCGAGGGGTAGTGGTTGTCCAACTTCTCAAAGATTGGACGATGTGCATCGACCAAACCATCGATGACAATTTGGTGGTAATCAATGTCAAGTGCTGATGAAACATGCGCAGCCACCTCTTGTGTCTTTTGAGAGTTGTATTGAGATGGCATGTTCACTGTCATTACGCTGTCATAGCCAAATGCTTGCACAAGTAATGCAGTGACAACGGCGCTGTCAACACCGCCGCTTAACCCTACTAAAAATTTCGGTGTATTTTCCCATCCCAACATGTCTTTAAGGTGATGCAATCCGGTTATGATCGACGCATTTTTCTGCGCTATAGGCGATGCGGATTGTCTTATTTTTGGCTTATATGCTGCTTGCATGTCGTGAACAAATTTATCGTGCACAAAAGGATGATTGGCATCTTGCACAAGTTTAGCTTCGTTGTCATAAACGCAACTGCCCCCATCAAACGTAATAATGTTTTTGCCGTTATTCTGCGCACCCGCTGTATTGCAGTAAATATATGGAACAAAATCATGCCCAGCTGCTTCACTTTCTTCTTTTAAAAATGTAATTCTGCGATCTCTTGCGTCGTGTTTGTCCAACGTCCATGGCGAAGCGGATATATTGACAATCATTTCTGCTTCATTGGCAATCAAATGCTTGGTGACATTGGTACTTTGATAGTTTTCCCGATAATCCTTACACCAAAGGTCCTCACACACCTGCAAGCCAATTTGATGAGATTTAGACGAGGATTTAAATTTAAAAGGCAGGCATAAGTCAGACAGATTAACGCCCATATCAATCGCCACATCTTGTAGGGAAAAGAAATACCTCGGATCGTCGAAGAAACGGTAGCTTGGCAAAAGCGTTTTTGGTTGTACGCCGTTTGGCAAAAAATTCGTTGGTTTTGAGCGCTGTGCATAGTGACCATCTTGAATAAAGTAGGCCGCGTTATACAGGCGGCTTCTGCCGTCTTTGTTTGGAAAATGTCCGTCTTTCCCAATTCTTTTTGAGATATCACTGTCATTGAAGACATTGCCATAGACGATACCGATGCCTTTACTTGCGTTGAGAAGCTCAGTGTTAGCCGCCATTAAGTCATCGCAAAAATGCCGATCAAGCCACTGATCCGATAACACATAGCCACTTATGCAAAGTTCCGGAAAGACTATCAATTCGCATCCACCGCCCTTGGCTGCTTTTGTGAGTTTGATCATTTCAGCAATATTTCGGTCAATTGCCATTGGTACAACATTGAATTGGGTTACAGAAATCTTCATTTAATCAATTTATTTTTCTATTCTGATAGTTCTGTTCTATTTGGGTGCTGCTGATTTTATAAAATGTTGATTTACAGGTGATTGGAGGTATTCGTTATTTTGAAAGCTTCGAATTCATGGATGAATTCGCAGAGCGCCCAGGGATTGGGT
>DDLV01000004.1 GCA_002340325.1 Glaciecola sp. UBA2563
TATCCACAACAGATTGTTTTTTACACGTTGCAAATATTCGTATTCGCCGGCGATAGTCCAGGTGACTTTGTTTGGAAATGTAATATCGATGAGTGCTTGCTCGAGTTCAGTGACGTATTCACCTATAGCAGTACCAGGTATGGTATCGATAAACACCCAGCCAATGTTTCTGCCATTTTCTGATTTAATTAATGAGGGACCATCTACGATAGCAATGTCCGCTAGCTGATCAAGCGTTACCCATGCACCCGATTTTGTCACAAATGGCAAGGTTTTAAGTGCCTCTATATCAGTGCGGTAATCACGAGGATACCGAATATTAATTGGAAAACGCTCTCTCCCTTGAATGGATTCGGCAACGTTCATTCCTCCAATGGCAAAACGCACGACATCATGTATATCGGAAATACTAACACCATATTGTGCTGCAGTTGCGCGCTTTGGTGAAATATCGATATACCTACCCATCAACGGCCGTTCGCCGATGACAGAAGATGTCGATGTCAATTTGGAAGCAGCCTCTTCTGCCAGTATCGTTGCTGTTTGAATATCATTCAGATTATCTCCCGACAGTTTGATCCCTACTGGCGTTTTTACACCAGTACTCAGCATATCTATTCTGGTTTTTATGGGTTGTACCCATGCATTTGTTAACCCGGGTAATTGAACGCGATTATCCAACTCATTTATTATGTGTTGTAAATCAATTCCCTGTCTCCACTGTTCTTTTGGCTTGAGTTGGATGGTGGTTTCGATCATGGTGAGAGGCGCTGGATCGGTGGCCGTTTCTGCCCTACCGACTTTTCCAAAAACTGACACAACTTCCGGTATCGTTTTTATCAGCCTATCGGTCTGTTGCAAGATTTGCCCTGCTTCCTGAATGGATACGCCCGGTAACGTGGTTGGCATATACAACAAGTCACCTTCGTCGAAGGTTGGCATAAACTCAGTGCCTAATTGTTTCAGTGGATAAATGGCAGAAATACCAATCGTCAGTGTCAATATAACGATTAACCAAGGCCATCGCAGCGATATGTGCAATAGTGGTCGATATAGGGCTTTCAAACCACGGTTTAACCAGTTTCGATTTTCAGCAACGACGTTGCCTCTGAATAAATAATAAATCAACACTGGCACAAGCGTAATCGAGAGCAATGTTGCCGCTGCCATCACAAATGTCTTTGTGAAAGCTAGCGGTGAGAAAAGTCTCCCCTCTTGCCCCTGAAGAGCAAATATGGGAATAAAACTCAACGTAATAATGAGCAGGGAGAAAAACAACGCCGGCCCAACGTCTATGCACGCTTGTCTGACAATGTCGAAATGCGCTGATTTACCTGCGTCTTCTTCTTTGCGTTTTTGCACATTTTCAACCATAACGATGGCAGCATCGACTAGTGCACCAATGGCGATAGCAATACCGCCTAGCGACATAAGGTTTGCGCTAATTCCAAAGAACTTCATCAATAAAAAACCGAGCAATATGGCGAAGGGAAGGCAAATAGCGATAACTAAAGTTGCCCTGACGTGCAGTAAAAAAAGCCCGCATATGACAATCACCACAATCAATTCCTGTATTAGCTTTTCTTTCAGGTAGTCGATAGCACGTGTTATTAAGCCGGTGCGATCATAGGCTGTTTCAATTAATACACCATCAGGCAGGGCTTGCTGAATTTGCTGGATTTTGCGTTTTACATCTTTTATTACCTCAAGCGCGTTTTCACCGTCACGCATGATCACAATACCGCCAACAACCTCGCCTTCTCCATTCCACTCCGCTACCCCTCGTCTCATCTGCGGCCCGGTACGAATTGTTGCGATATCCTTAAGTAAAAGTGGCGTGTTGTTTTGATTAACGATGCCAATAGGGATATCTGAAAACGCGTCGAGGGAATCAAGGTACCCCTTGCTCCTGACCATATATTCTGCTTCAGAGAGTTCGACTACCGATCCGCCTACTTCGCCGTTTGCTAACTGAATCGCTCGCGCTACATCGGGGATTTCGATACCGTATTGCAACAATTTTAAAGGTTGCAACACCACCTGGTAGGTCTTTTCCATCCCACCGACTTTTGCGACTTCACTTACACCTGAAACTGATTGCAGCTCCTGTCGAATAAACCAATCTTGCCAACGCGTTAAATCACTCAAATCGTAATTGCCAGACACATCTTTTAGGACATATTGAAACACCCATCCAACTCCTGATGCATCTGGTCCTATCTCGATATTGACATCATCAGGTAAAAAGCTTTGCGCTTGATTAAGGTATTCAAATACGCGTGATCGCGCCCAATAAAGATCGATATCATCATCAAAGATCACATAGAGGTATGCATCACCGAAAAATGAAAAACCACGGACGGTTTGACTGCCTGGCACAGACATTAGCAGCGTTGACAATGGATAGGTGACTTGTTGCTCGACTAAATCCGGTGACTGCCCTGGATAGTTCGCCTTAATGATGACCTGTACATCGCTTAAATCTGGAATGGCATCAATGGGCGTCGTCACCATTGCCCTGTAACCCAGCCCAATCAGCATGATTGCGCTTAGCATAACAATACTCGGCCACCTCAAACTCAGATGAATAATCTTAGCTAACATACGCGCTCCTAATGATGATGCTGATTAGATTGCGTAAATGCATTTTGTAAGCTGGCTTCTGCATCCAGTAGGAACTGGCCCGACGTCACTATCTTTTCGCCTACCGATAAGCCGTCAAGTATTTGTACGCGTTCGTGATTCGACAGACCAAGAATGACGCTTCTTATTTCAAAGGCATCATTTTCATTTTGTACAATGACTCTATTGTGCTTTTCGGTTTGAATAAGCGCTGTCTTGACGATATTAATATCATCAATGGTATCGGTAACGATGTTAACTTGGCCCAACATATCAGGTTTGATTCGCGCTTCCGGGTTGTCTAAAACAAAACGCAAGCGAACCGTCTTTGTGATAGGGTCCAGTGTTGGATAAATAAAATCAATTTTACCGTCAAAATGATTATCCCCCAGTGCTGGAAGTGTCAGCTGAATGGCTTGATCAACTTTTATCAAGTTGGCTTGGTGTTCAAAAACATCCGCAATGACCCAAACGCTGGCAAGGTTCGCCACGGTCATTATCCGTTCTGCCGGTTCTACGTACATGCCCTCTCGCACGTTAAGTGCTGAAACGATGCCGCTCTCTTGCGCATAATAAGGGACGCGATCGAACACTAGCCTGCTTTCTTCTAATTGCTTAATGAGATCGTCAGCAAACCCCAATAACTGCAAACGCCGTCGCCCGCGTTCCAATAACGCTTCAGAACGGGTTGATGAAAGTAATGATAAAAAGTCTTCTTGAGCGATTAATAGTTCAGGGGCATAGATTTCATACAATAATTGCCCTTTCTTAATATCTTGACCTATTGAATTAACAGTCAGACGTTCAATCCAGCCGGGCGCTCGTGAATGAATATGGCGCAATCGTGTTTCGTCAAAATTTACGCTTCCATATGTCTTGATGCTAGTCTCCAGCGTTGAACGCTTGACAACTTCTGTTCTGATTGACATGGCTTGTTGTATTGCACCCGTAACACTAATTTGCGCAACTTGTCTCTGTTCATTTGCTTTTTCAACCAAATCCATGCCGCAAATGGGGCAATCACCTGGATGGTCCTTAACGATATGACTGTGCATGGGACAGATATAACTGACCATGGTTCTGGGAGTGTGCACGTCCTCCATCATAGTCACCGCTCCGCTTTCTTTAGGCACTAAGTCCATACCACAAATGGGGCATTCCCCTTCATGGTCCTTGACGATATGACTGTGCATGGGACAGATATATATTGGTTGTTGCGCAAAAAAAGTTCTTTCGCGCTGTGAAGCCTGACTGATGGTAGACAACATGAATAGAGCAATGGCTACTAAAAAAATATGGATCAAACGAGTCATAGAACCCTCCGAAATTTAACAAGACCAAATGTAAAAGAATTTAGGTCGAGTAAATTGGCGGGATGATCAGGCTTTTAAGCGGTGCGTCCGGGATTTGTTGATAAAGGGTGAGGTATCTTATTGATATTGATTTTATTGCGTCAGTGCTGTTCATTGCAAATGCGAACATTGAAAGCATTAAACTGTTTAGACACTTACCACACTCACCGCCACAACATTTGGCGTGGAATTGATTTATACCACTGTGTTGACAGCAATCATGTGATTTATCATGTTCACAGCAAGTATCTTGTGCCCCTGCGGGTACAACATCATTTACTGACGTGGATTTTGCAGTCTCTGATTTGTGCATTTGGTGATGACAATCACCTGAATCTGAATGTGTAGCTTTGTTCAGGCTATGAATATGGTTTGCTAAAAATGATGGCAATGAACCAAAGGTACTACTTGACGCTGTTAAATTCAGCATCACTATCATCAAGTAGATAAACACACGCTTCATTTTTTGAGGGTAAACCGGTCTCTAATTCATCGTTCTTTGTGTATTGTATCAGAATACTTTGCTAGATTGCTAAGTCAGTCCTTTTTCAAAAGTCGACGCTAGAGGTTGAGCAATCTGCCTATTTCCGTCCTTGTACACCCAGCTTCCCACCAAACTTTGCAAATAAACATTAAAGTGAGCAGAGCCTAAAAAATCATGGGATTACCGTTGTAGCAACTCGAACAATTTCAAGACGAAACCATGTAACAAGAGCAACAATCCGCGACCAAAAATATAAATATCATAATAAAAACATTTAGTTAGCAAAGGGCATAAGGTTTGCAATCTCCACTGTAAAAATGCCTTCACATAACAGTCAACAGTGAGGGGCAATCAAAAAAGTAGACAACGGAGACAAAATATGGAGCTTTCGGTAATCGAAGAAGCAGCAGAAGGAGGATGTTCATCATCCGGATGTGGTAGTACTGACGACCAGATGACTCATCTTCCAGATAATATCAGGGAAAAAGTTCAAAACCACCCGTGCTATTCTGAAGAGGCCCATCATTATTTTGCAAGGATGCACGTAGCAGTTGCACCTGCATGTAATATTCAATGCCACTACTGTAATCGCAAATACGATTGCGCCAATGAATCACGACCTGGTGTTGTTTCAGAATTGTTGTCTCCTGAACAAGCCGTTAAAAAAGTGAAGGCCGTTGCTGCCAACATTCCTCAAATGACGGTACTTGGTATTGCCGGTCCCGGCGATCCTCTAGCCAACCCTGAGCGCACATTTGATACATTCAGAATGCTAAGTGAGCAAACGCCTGACATAAAATTATGTGTTTCTACTAATGGTTTAGCATTGCCTGATGCTGTTGAAGAGCTTTCGAAACACAATATTGACCATGTGACGATTACCATTAACACCTTAGACCCTGAAATTGGCGCGAAAATCTATCCTTGGATTTACTGGAATGGCCGCAGAATCAGAGGTGTTAAAGGCGCAAAAATTCTTATCGAGCAACAACAAAAGGGTTTGGAGATGCTTACCGCCAAGGGGATCTTGGTGAAAGTCAATTCTGTAATGATCCCTGGTGTTAATGAAGACCATCTAAAAGAAGTAAGTCGAGTAGTAAAAGCCAAAGGTGCATTTTTACACAATGTTATGCCTTTGATAGCTGAGGCTGAACACGGCACATTTTATGGCGTTATGGGACAGCGTAGCCCTGAAGATTCTGAGTTGCAAGCGCTGCAAGATGAATGCTCTGGCGATATGAATATGATGCGTCATTGCCGTCAATGTCGAGCAGATGCCGTTGGCCTGCTAGGTGAAGATAGAGGCGAAGAGTTTACGCTTGATAAAATTGAAGAGATGGAAATTGATTATGAAGCTGCGATGGAAAAACGAGCAGTCATTCACGAAGGCATTATTGAAAGCTTGAATGAAAAACATGCGCAAAAAGCTGCAGCAGCTGAGACAACATTGGTCACACCTGATAAGACATATCGACCAGTATTAATGGCGGTTGCAACATCAGGTGGTGGTCTTATCAATCAGCATTTCGGTCATGCAACAGAGTTTCTAGTATATGAAGCGTCAGCCAATGGGGTGAGATTTATTGGCCATCGAAAAGTCGATCAATACTGTATCGGCAATGACACATGCGGTGAAAAAGAAAGCGCTTTAGCAGGCTCAATACGATCATTAAAAGGTTGTGAAGCTGTATTGTGTTCGAAAATTGGGTTTGAACCATGGGGCCTTCTTGAAGAGGCTGGCATACAACCAAATGGCGAATACGCAATGGAGCCTATCGAAGAGGCGGTTCTAGGTGTTTACAACGAAATGATCGAAGCAGGCTTGCTTGACGAAAAGTCCGATGATTCACAAATGATAAGTGCGTAACATCAAAATTTAAGGAGCAATTTATGGCGGTTGAAATAGTTGATGCGTGTGTAAACTGTTTTGCATGTATAGATGTTTGCCCGAGCAGTGCCATTGATGAGGGAAAGTCGCATATGCTGGTCAATGCTAAAAAATGCACTGAGTGTGAAGGAGATTTTGCCGATCCGCAGTGCGCGAGTATCTGCCCGATAGAGACAGCAATTCTTGATTCATCTGGATTAGCGATTAATCCTCCCGGCTCATTAACGGGGATACCTCCAGAAAAAATGAATGCTGCAATAATGGAAATCAAGGCTAGGTGAAGGATATGGACAATCCTTCCCTCATTTTCTATGAAAAGCCTGGCTGCATTACTAATGCCAAGCAAAAAAAGATGCTTAGAGAACTTGGCGTAAATGTAGAGTCCAAAAGCATCTTATCTGAACCTTGGTCTGTCGATTCATTGTTGTCATTTTTTGAATCGCTGCCGGTTGATCGCTGGTTCAATGAGAATGCGCCTATGATAAAAAATGGACAAATAGACCCCCTATCGTTAACTGAGTCGCAGGCACTGGAAGCGATGTTAGCAGAGCCTATTTTGATAAAACGACCGTTAATTCGAGCGGGCGAACAGGCGATTTGTGGATTCGACATTCCAAAAATATGTGATGAATTGTCATTGATCGTCGATAGGTATACAGAGACCAAAGAACTTCATGAGTGCAGTAAACGTGATGATTCTTTGAAAGAAGAAAGTTGTCCTTGATGATCGCAAACAGCTCCCCGACTACCGCTATTCAAAATGACATCTACTGGTTTTTTTTGTTTCTGTGCGGTCAACGACAAGGAAACACCGCATTACCAGCAAAACTTGGTTTACATGATTTAGAGTTTGCATCGCTCATCAAACTCGACAATGCATTGGATGAGCTTGCAAAGAAGGATTACTGCGAAAGTAGTTCAGACATCAGAGAAGAACTACTTGAGCTGAGACACGACGAGTGTCAAGAGTTAATGGATTTACTGACACAACACGCAACAGCAACAACAAGGGAAATACAATTGATCGCAAAAATCATTGCGGTCGCGTGCATGGGTAGCCATCACCTATGGCAAGACCTTGGCTTACCTGACCGTCAGTCACTGAGTGATTTGATGGCATACGCATTCCCTAATTTAGCGTCAAAAAACGATAAAAACATGCGCTGGAAGAAATTTTTGTACAGACAGCTTTGCGAAGAAGGCGGGCACTTTATCTGTCGCTCACCTAGTTGCGAAACTTGTCCTACATACAACGAATGTTTTGGAGACGAACGATGAGTCATATAAATCTTATTTCTGCTATCAGGGCAGATGCTATGCTTGAGTCAAATTCTTCTGTCATTTTACTTGATACCAGAAGAGAAGAAGATTTCTCAGCATGCCATCACCCAAAGGCAATTCAGTTAACTGACGCATTATTAGATATGATGGTGCGTAATACGCCAAAGAATGTGCCTATTATCCTTTATAGCTATAGCGGCAATACGAGTCAGGATATCGCGCATCTTTTTGTTGATTTGGGTTTTATCAACTGTTTTAGCGTGAATGGCGGGTTTACGGCATGGAAGAGTCGACCAGAAACAACGTTTCCATTGTCAATGCAAGGCCATGCCTGGCTAATGGCTAACCGAGTGATGGACGCGGATATCAATGCAAGAATAAACGCTGATCAAATGACCCCATTAATGCAGGCTGTCAAAGAGGGTTTTAACACCATTGTGACAGATCTACTGCACGCAGGCGCAAATCCGAATTTAAAAGATGTCCAAGGGAATAATGCGCTTTTTTACGCCTTGACCAGTGGCAATCGAGAGTGCATCAAAGATTTAATAAATGCAGATATAGAAGTAGAAAACCGCAATCGGTTTGGCTTTACTGCGCTTCACTATGCAATCTGTAATGACGAAGTTAAGACCGAGCTCTCAAACTGCTTGAGCCTTGGTGCGTTAATGAAGATGCAAAGACCTGCAAGGCGCAATAGTTACTATCAAAAGCTGCACAAAACAGCGCTTAAAAATTACTCAAGTTATGCACCGCTTTAAGAAAGGAAAATCGCAATGAGCCAATCTACAGAAACAAAAATTAGAAAGCAGATAGCAGAGAACCCTATTTTACTTTACATGAAAGGGACGCCGGAAAATCCCGAGTGCGGATATTCAGCAGAAGCAGTTAAATGCATAAAATCTACTGGTGTTGCGTTTAACTATGTCAATGTGCTTGCATCGCCATTTATCAGGGAAAAATTACCTTCGGTGTCTAATTGGCCAACATTCCCTCAGCTTTTTGTAAACGGCGAATTGGTAGGCGGTTGTGATATTGTCGTTGAAATGACAAAAGACGGTTCGCTTGCCGCTTTGTTGGGATCCACTACAGAGACCAATGAATAGATTGGCAAGGAAGAATAGCAATGCAAAAACAAGAAATCGCAAGCATTATACTTGCGTCGTTTGATGACGCTGAAATCATCACGGCTGGCGCTGATTGCAGTTTTCAAGTCACAGTGGTCAGTGAGAAACTTCAAGGGATGATGCCGGTCAAAAGGCAACAGTCTGTTTTGAGTCTTTTTGCCGATCAGCTCAAATCTGGTGAACTACATGCGTTGAGTGTGAAAGCGCAAACACCAGCGGAATACAATGCGTCACAAAGCCTTACGTCGATAGAGTTATAGTTTATTCGAATGCGAATTGAGTTGTACAAAACTGTTCAGCTAATGCATTCAGACTTGGTTTCGTTGTTAACATTTTAAATCGACTAAGCAGTTTTTCTGTGTACTCGGCAGAATTATAAAAATCGCTTTTTCGTTTTAGGTAGCTCACAACAGAATTTGCTGGCAACTTTGCGTCAGTCGTTGGGACCGTTATCAGAAAAGAGAGAAAAGCATAAATTTTCTCTTCTTGCCCTTCATTTCGCTCAAGTAGTAGGTTGTTATAATTCGTCTTTAACTGTGGCGGTAGTAGTTCCGCCCATTCTTTTTCGTCTAGTGCCGACAAATATTCATAAATTGTAGACACTACTCGCTGTTCAATATCCTCGAACCCGACTGCGTTTTTGGAGGATGAGAAAATGTTTGTAACCGGCAGATAAACGGGTGCGTCTTCAGTTCTCAAGTTTTCCCATTCCAAAAGCGCTGCTGCGCAGCTTGCGTTTGTTTTACATCGTATAAGCTCTGCATCAAGTTGCTGACGGGGCACTTGATGATGTTCAAATGCATTGAGCATTCTATAGGTTTCAGCGAACGAATCTGATGTCGATAAGGCGAACATGCGCTGGTAATATTGCTGTGCTTTTGGCTCATTCTGCATTTGCAATGTGATCTCGTTGAATCGTTGATATTCGACGTACCCCCTATGCTTGGCATATGCAATTAATGAACTTTCAAGCCCTGGAATATAATGTATATAGCCAGCCTTTCTAATCGCATCATGGCGAAGACTGTCTGGCTGGAGCCTAAGTTTTGTCGATTCATGGTAAATGCATTTTTTCAGCTCGGTCTCTTCCTTTGCGCACCCCAATAACACCATGCAATAGCAAGTTAACAGGATGCATTTCCATCTACTCAAAAAGTAAAACACTATTCTTCACCAATGTAATCCTACACTTGATATACAACGATAATATATTATCGATGCCTTCAAGGAAAAATTGCAGTTAATAACGTCTTTACGGTGAAGGTATAAAACTCGTTCAGATGTTGAAGTCTTTCTGGTTTTTTTGATATCGAGTGAAATTACTTAATACATAACACAAAGAACTTTTACGTAACATATACCAGAGCCCGCTAGTGTTTATTGAGAATCTAGAATGGAAAGCCGGAACAAGTTCAACTAAACCAATATACTCATTGCAGATCACTTGCAAATAAACTGTTTTTTGTAGTCGAGTGTTATATCCATAAGTTTGCCGCCGTGCAGCTGATAGATGGTATCTGCACTCAAAATGGTCTCAGGTCGATGTGCTATGATTATTCTTGTCATATCTAGCTGTTGAACGGCTTGGTTGACATGATGTTCAAGTGCGATATCTAAATGACTGGTGGCTTCATCTAGAAAGAGTATTTTAGGTTGTCGATATAGTGCCCTTGCCAGCAGTAGCCTTTGTTTTTGTCCGCCCGACAACGCGCTTCCCATATCACCCACCAGTGAGTTATAGCCCATATTCATTTGACTAATATCAGAATGAATGCCTGCAAGCACCGCGGCTTGCGTCACTTGCTCCATATCCATCTGGGTATCAAAAAAACTGATGTTTTCCGCCAACGTTCCTGACATCAGTTGGTCATCTTGCATGACACAAGCAATTTGTTGGCGATAATGCCGCAAGCCTAAGTGGTCAATGCTTATGCCATCAACTTCAATTTTGCCTGATGTAGGTGGCAATAAGCCTAACATCAACTTCATTAAGGTGGATTTGCCTGTGCCAGACGGGCCGATGATGGCAATGTTTTCACCCGCGTTAATTGTCATACTTAGCTCGTCAAATAGGCAAGGCTCATTGTCCGCATACCGAAATTGCAATTGATTAATATTTAACTGCCCAGTGATATCTTTGAATTGATGGTGGGCGCCTTCGTTTTCTTTGTCTGTCAATGCGATGTCAGCCAAACGGTCGAGGTGCAATGAGGTCATCTTGATATCAATCAGATTGCCAATCAATCCGGACATGCGGCCAGTAAACTGATTTTTATACGCCATAAACGCAAACAGCATTCCAACGGACATACTGCCTTCCATCACCGCGAGCGCTGCCAGATAAACGATTAACACATTTTCAACGCCAAATAACAGGCTGTTGATGGTTTGGTAGGAAATGTGCCACTTACCCAAGCGATAGCCTTGATTCACGGCTTCGGTGTACTTGTTTTGCCAGATGTTTAATCGCTGCGCTTGTTGACCAAAGAGTTTAATGCTCTGCATACCGCGCACCGTTTCCATAAAGTTGGATTGCTCTGCGGCACCTGCAACGATGCTAGATTCGGTCAGTTGGTGTAGTGGGCGATACAATGCAAAACGCAAGATAGCATAAAGCGCAACCACACAAAGCACAACAAACGCCAACGTGACATCGTATAAAAACATCATCACCAGCACGACGATGGACATCAATCCATCAATCACGCCTTCCACGATTTTATTCGTGAATAAGTCTCGAATACTATTCAGAGAGTCAAACCTTGATACCACGTCGCCCATGTGGCGTTTGTCAAAATATTCCATTGGTAGATGTATTAGGTGGCGCATCAAGTTAGTTGCCATTTGCACGCTCATGGTAGAGGATAAATGCAGCACCACCCAACTTCGAAAGGTCTCCGTTACAACGCTGACTAACATCACTAAACCAAAGCCTAGCGCTAACACGACCAACAACGGCTTATCAAAACTTACCAGCACTTCATCGACCACAGTTTGTGTGTAATATGGTGCAGCAAGCATTAATAACTGAAGTATAAGCGACAATACAAACAGCTTAATTAATGAGAATTTAAGCCCGTCAATACGCTTCCAAAAAGCGGTGATTCCCAACTTAGCGCGCTCGTCTTTTTTGTTGAACTCAGAGGTTGGCGTTAATTCAAGCGCGATACCTGTAAACGATGTATCGACCTCCTTCATCGGAATAACGCGCTGACCAACAGCAGGATCTAGCACGGTAATCGATTGACGAGACACCTTTTCAAGCACCACAAAGTGGTTCATATCCCAGTGCAGGATACAGGGCGTTTGTAAATTCTTCAGCTCGTCTAATTCAAGCTTAAGCGCTCGTCCGACCATATTCAGCTGCTCAGCAAGCTGCATTAATTGCTGCAAATTTGCGCCTTTAAACGAGATGTTGTATCGACTTCGCAGCGTTGATAAATCGATTTTATGGCCATGGTGATTGGCGACCATCGCGATTGAGGCCAAGCCACACTCTGCGGCTTCTGATTGGTATATCATTTGTTTCTCGATTGTAGGAGCTAATAATTCAGTGATTAATTCGATCTTAAAAGGTTACTGAGATTACCTTTGTTGAATAAACTAAAAGAAATCATCTTCTTCAACTTTAAGTTGAAAAAACAGATCTATATATTTTTGAAAAAAAACACTCAAGAAGGTAGTTATCAAAATAATCAACTCCATCGATAACGACGTAAAAATAGCCAAAATTGCGCCAAGCGTACCGCCTAATATTAAACTATTTAACATTACACTCCTTAATTTTGGCACTAACCGACTGCCACAATAAGGGCAGTAGATAGCATCTTTCTTTATATTAGTTATTATGTATCTAGCGGTCATTCTTCTATTACAAGCTGGACAAGATTTGCTTATCATATCGGCTCTCCTCAATGGGAGGCATTAGCCCCCCATGTTTTTCAATTTATTTTACTCACCCGAATCGCTAGATTGAGATGCTGATGACTTTAACCCACCAACAACGACTCCAGTTGCGAAAGATGTGTATGCAGTTCTAACGGTAGACCTGACTGCTGTCCCGATAGCACTTCTCGCAATAACTCCGGCAGCAAACCAAACTACTGGTGCAAACCCACCATTAACATTTTTTACTTCAGCGTTAGATAAATTTTTCATAGTACTATTCCTCCAATTATTCGCCGTCGTTATCAGCAACTTTTTTGACAATTGCTGACCCGACTTGAAGACCCAAATAACCGGCAGTTCCTGCAACGACAGCTTGTGTTGTCCTTCTAATTGCTGTGCTTTTAACAGCCCACATTGCAGCTCCTACCAATGCTGGTAAAAAACCACCATTGATTTCTTGTACTTGAATTACATTTAGTTCTTTCATTTTGTTTTCCTTATTAAGGTTATTTAATAAACACGCCCAAAGGGCAATTAATGCTTTTTGCCATCATTGGCTCAAAGCAACATCTGCAATCACAGTGGCAGTTTCCTGTTGCAACGGTAACGGTGTTGCATCCTGTGTTTGCAAATTCTTTTGTGCTCCACTCTCTGATTTAAGGTGCTGCGCTAAAAACTTTTCCATTTGTCGATAAAAATCAAA
>DDLV01000050.1 GCA_002340325.1 Glaciecola sp. UBA2563
GCCCGTGGCAGGGATCGTCAAGCCGCTCTTTGTCTGTTGCAGAGCTGAAAACTTCAACTGCACGCCTGCCAATGAAAAGCGCATTGGCGGTTCATATTCCGTTTCACTCTCAATTTGTCGATGTACAGTTGATGGCATCTCTTCACCGTCGGCTGGTTCGACCGTAACAGCGCCAGGTAAATCCTGACCTAACACCCATAATAGGAAAAACTCCCGCGCTGGATTAATACCAGCGCGCTCTGCTAGGTAATTGCGCATCGTTTCTTCTGGCAGTAAATTAGAAAAAAAAGGTGTCAGCTTGGTTTGGGTAGGTCTGAAGTTAGTTAGCAAGCCACCAAGTGTATCTTTAAAACCAAGACTCAACACTGGTCTAGATTCATCATTAATATACGAATCCATAAAAGCAAACAACGTTCTATCATTTCCTACGTTCGTGATAGTTGCTACAGGTTCCCCATAAAGCAAAACATTCAGCGTTGATACATTGTTAATCATCGTCGTCGGCACTTAAACGGTATGCGGGCGTCATTTGCTCATCTTCATCGATGATGCCGTTATTACCAACATCACTTATAGCACGTTGGCTACTTCGAATGATCGACTTGATAGCAGGAACAGTTTTTTTTGGCGCAACAAGCAGTTCCAAGTCCAGCACACGAGCAAGCGCAATCAAACTTGACAATCTCAAATCAACGGAACCGGACTCAATTTTCGATATGTGACTTTGTGGTACGCCAGAACGACTACTTAGCTCCCTCTGGCTAAACCCCTTACGCACCCGAGCTTCTCGAAGGCTTTGTAATATCTGTTCAGATACGTAGTTCAAATTGATTACCTATGATATATAAAAACTTAAAATTATTATATAAAGCATATCAATTTAACCAAAACACTACAATAATGATTATTTATTGCATATCAATTACAAAAATTGATAGGTAATTCTGTATAATGAGATGAAAGTTTTGGACATTGACTAACAACGCATATCTGGGCAGATAGCCGAAACATAAACAGTCCGAAATTAAACGTTCACTAGAAAATCGACTTCACATGTAGGTAGTTCAAAGTCTTTTCATCAACTGCCATTGAACGTGCTGATAGGCTTCTTGCTTTAGTGACCGACTTTTTTGCACGCCAACCAAAATTTTCACAATACAATTTAAAAAAATAGGTATATTCGACAGAAAAAAACATTACACTGTTACATTCACTTTATTTGGTTCTTTGAAAGTGTCACCTCAAGTGGCTTTTGATAGACATTAGAGTCCTATCCAGCCACCAATAGGGGCAAAATGAGTATCTCAGGTTATCAACCGAAAATGTCAGCGACCGTGGTCGATAACAGGTTAGTTTTGGTCAAAGAAAAAGGCACGTACATAATCAAACCGTCCCCAGCACAATTTCCACACCTTGCTGAAAATGAGCATGCGGTAATGACACTTGCTAGGTTATTTAAGTTCAATACACCACCCTTCGGATTGATACAACTTACCAACAACGAGCTTGCATTTATCATTAAACGTTATGATCGCATAAATGAAAACAAGCTCCATCAAGAGCAACTTGATAGCGCAATGGGCATTCATGATAAATTCGGTCGCAGCAATGGAGAGACTGCAGTTAGTTCAGGGCGCGAGCCTACTTTGATCATCATTTAACCAAATAGCAATTCCGTTCGAAATTTAGGGTTCCATGCTGCGGCTCTACGTTTGCCTTTGATACTGTCTTTTTTGCCTGTGTGCTGACGAATAATGTTCAGACAAACGCGATTAAACAGAGCCATATGTTTTGCACCATCGGGATCGCTTATGGTGATGTCATCTTCTCTGAAGACGACGTCTAACACCCAGTGTAATGCATTTTCGATGTGCCAATGCTCGCGAATAAGCTTGGCCGCTTGCGCGGGATCGACGTCCAATGAGCTAACATAATAATGGGAGGTCCATGGTGATTCTTTACCCGCGCTGCGTTTTCTATCGACTTGGATAATGGTATTGATGTACGGCCATTTTGCCTTCAGCTCTTTCGGTAAATTGGCCTTGATTTGCATGACTTCTCGTTGCTCTTCACGGCCGTGACCGCGGTTTAATTGAGTATGCTCCTGAGCATCGGTTAATGTCGGATATGCCGAATCAAATTGCGCCTGTATTGATTGATGTAGAAGGCCTTGATTGGCTTTAACCTGAATAATGAAGTCGCCTTTTTTCTGTTTGATGTGTTGCAGTGTCTCGCGTTGACAGTGCAAAGCATCCATCGTGACAATAGCGCCTTTGAGCGTAAGCATTTCAATCACTTGCCTAGCTGTTTCACCTTCTTTACCTTTTCCTTGTGCACCTTCTTGATGTAAGGACAAACCATTATCTACATCATAAGCGCTGACAATATTGAGCGCTTCATCCACATTCCCTTTCCAGTTTCTGCGCATCACTTTCCCATCAATCGCAATGTGGGTTTTACCCTCACTGGCGCGGCGCGCATTGATCCAGTCCATGAGCGCTTGGATCAACGCGTAGGTATCAATGGTCTTGATGATTTTGGCGATACAATGACGTTTTGGGATCCCATGTTTGAATTCACGATGCTCTTTGAGCCAATCAATTTGCTCGTCACCGAACTGCTGAATTGACTGCCAGCTATCTGCACCACTTAGCACTGCACTGATGGAAAGAAATATAACATCGATGAGATCGTGTTTTTTATTGATATCGCTGCGAGGATCTGGAATGTTTTCTAGATGATTAATGATACTCATGATTTCCCAAATAGTTTAAGGTACTAAATGGCGATCTGATCGATGTTTACGCGATAAGTTCAATAAAAATTAGAGGAATAAAACCTTAATTTAAATGTGGGATCTACCCCTGGTAGGCGCGTTTTCTTGATGGGAGCGGTATGAATTGAGAGGTTCACGTACCGTTCTGCGAGAGGCTGCGGGGGAAGTTCCCGCGGTCTACTCACCATGCATTACATTGGGTGCTGGACGTGGTGTTCAACGAAGATGATATCATCATCCGAGATCCCGATGGTGCAAAACATACGGCTCTGTTTAATCGCGTTTGTCTCAACATTATTCGCCAACATACAGGCAAAAAAGACAGTATCAAAGGAAAACGCAGAGCTGCCGCATGGAACCCTAAATTTCGAACGGAATTGCTATTTGGTTAAATAATGATCAAAGTAGGCTAGGGCCCCGGCATTTTCCAAACTCTTGAATCAATTTCCAACCATTTGTACCACTTAAGTAAAGCACCCAATGATGAATAACGTTATTAAATTATATTTTTTATTGGAGTCGCTGCTGAGCAGGTCTTCCATTTTTTCGAGGCGATTTATGACACTCATGTTTAGCTTTTTGCAGAGACAATAATGGCCTTAGTATAACGCCACAGTTTTAAAAAAACGTAACCTTTACGGAAACACGATACCTCGGTAATGTCAAAAATTAAGTTGCTTCAAAATCATGGCAGAACTATAATTTCAAATAGATGGTAGCTCGATTAACAAGGTCGTTATCGTGCAGTACGTTAATAATTATTAGTGCGTTTTTTCAAACATTATTCATGTCTTAGTGGAATGCGAAATGTTAGAGTGAAGACAAGTAGTATTGTTAAGTGGCTCACCTAATTGTTCAAGTTTGTTTGACTGTATCTAAATCAATTCTTGCTTGCTAAAATGGAAGACTAATATGGCAAATGCATTAAAAATTCCTCTCGAAATAATTACTCATTTAATTTTAACCAATTTAGGTTGCCTTTTTCTGGTTTTGTTTTTTCCAATTTCAGCTAATAGTAATGAAATAGATAGTAGAGAGCAGTGGCGCTTCACTACGAATAGTTTCGTACTTGGAAGCCCTGCGATAGGCAATGATGGCACAATATACGTAGGTTCTTACGATAACAATATATATGCGTTGAATCCGGACGGCACTGAAAAATGGCGTTTCGAAACCGATGGACTGGTACTCAGCAGCCCGGCGATTGATACCAATGGGACGATTTACGTGGGATCATTCGGGTCGTTTGACAACACTCTATACGCTTTAAATCCTGATGGCACGGAAAAGTGGCAGTTTGATGTGGAAGGTGAAGTCGCCGGCAGTCCAGCAATTGGAAGCGACGGTACTGTATATGTGGGTTCATATCAAAACGTTTTTGCACTGAATCCGGACGGCACTGAAAAATGGCGTTTTGGCACGGGCGATCTCGTGTTTAGTAGTCCAGCGATTAGCGCCGATGGCACTATATATTTTGGCTCAGACGATTTTAATGTTTACGCACTGAATCCTGATGGCACAGAAAAGTGGCGTTTCCCAACAGGTAGTCTTGTTATAAGCAGTCCTGCGATTGGCAGTGATGGTACCGTCTATGTGGGTTCATGGGATAACAATGTTTATGCATTGAATGCTGATGGGACTGAAAAATGGCGCTTTACTGCAAGCGATATTGTTAATGGCAGCCCTACTATTGGCATAGATGGCTCCATTTATGTAGGTTCTTTCGACAGTAATCTTTATTCCTTGAGTCCTGATGATGGTATTGAACAGTGGCGTTTTGCATCGAATGGCAATATTTCCAGCGCCCCTGCAGTTGGCAGCGACGGTTCGTTATATGTTGGCTCATTTGATGGTAATGTTTATGCGCTTAATTCAGCAGATGGCACTGAAAAATGGCGCTTTAATGCAAATGATCGCGTTCAAAGTAGTCCCGCACTTGGCAGCGACGGCACCTTATATTTTGGTTCTCGTGACAACAACATCTACGCGATATCAACCGGTACAACTGGCGGGCTAGCGGATACGCCGTGGCCTAAACTCGGGCAAAACAATCAAAACACCGGTCGTCGTGTTCAAGCAA
>DDLV01000085.1 GCA_002340325.1 Glaciecola sp. UBA2563
GAAATACCCAGAGGTGCGAAAAAACCAACTGTTGTAGAAGCCTCTGTAAGTGATGATCCTATCTTTAGTCTGCGCTTATTCGGCGACGTAGATCTTTCCGTTATTACACGATTGTCTGAAGACTTAAAACGCGACTTTGAACGGGTGCCAGGCGTCAATAAAGTCAACATTTCTGGTGACCGAAGAGAAGTCATACAAATTCGATTAATTGGTGCAGAATTAGCGGCACATGGCATATCGGCAACGGCATTACAAGAAGTGCTTACACAGGCCAACATCGATATGCCGCTAGGCGCTATTGATGGTGAAGAGGTCGGTGTTGGTATGAGATTTCTCGGACGGTATCGAGAGATAGACGATCTAAAGTCTTTACCAGTGACAACCACTGAATCTGGCAGAACCGTTTTTCTTGATGATGTTGCCGACATTCGTCGAGGCCAAGACAAAGAGGTCAGTAGAACCTTTTATGCCAAAACAGGAAATGAGTTCCAACAAGGCATAGATGTTACTCTTACAAAAAGACCCGGAGCTGATGCAATTGAAGTCATTGCAGGCGTTAAGGATGTATTAAATGCATGGCAAGCTTCAGCAGCATGGCCTTCGGCGTTACAAACCGATATTGTGTTTGACTCATCCACGTACATTATTCAAGACTTAACAAGCGTTTTTAATAACGGTTGGCAAGCAATGCTTGCGGTATTCATTATTCTCATATTTAGCCTTGCCTGGAGAGAAGCTTTAGTCGCTGGACTTGCTATTCCTATTACTTTTGCAGGTGCCATCTTTATTATCTTTGCACTAGGTTACACGCTAAATCAACTGGTGATTATTGGAATGGTGTTAGCGTTGGGCTTGTTAGTAGATGACTTCATTTTGATGATGGAAGGCATGCATGAGAATATTTATGTAAAAGGTAAAAAATTCTCAAATGCCGCATTAGATACTATTAAAACCTATGCAATACCGTCATTAAGTGGAAGTCTGACGACCATCCTTGCAATGGCGCCATTAATGGCAATTGCAGGCATTGAAGGGAAATTTATACGGCAGATGCCAGTCACGGCTATTGCATGTTTGGTGACCAGTTACATTGTGTCTATTTTCCTTGCAGTACCACTGTCAAAATTTGTGCTTGATAACAAAAAAGTGAAGCAAACGTTTGTTGATAGACTTACTGAAAAGTACAGTGCAAAGCTGTCAATCCTTCTTAGAAAGCAGTTTTTGGTCAGTAAAAAAAGAGCGGTCATCTGGAGCAGTATTGCAGGCGTCATTTTCTTTTGTTCGTTAGTCCTATTTGAGAGTGTTCCGGTGGAACTAACCCCAAAAGGTGACGGGCGTTCTTTGGGTATCACTTTTGAGTTATCACCAGATACTTCTCTGGATACATCCCAACAATGTGCCTCAGCCATTGGAGAGAGACTCATTGAGCAAAACTACATTGAAAGCGTAACAATGCATGTTGGTGAGAAAAGCCCCTTCTCTGTTGTTTCAACAACCGACCAACTTTCTCCCATGAATGGCAATCATCTTATCGGTTTTTCTGCGGTTTTTATTGACAAGGGCAAACGTGATAAAGCGTTGTATCAATTCATTCCCGATATTCAAAACGCCATCGAACCTGCTATGCCTTTCTGTCCAGGGGCAGGTGTGTATTTTGCGCCTGAATTAGGTGGTGCTTCTGCGGAAGACCCGATACAAATTGAAGTAATAGGGCCAGATATGAAAGTGCTTCGAGATAAAGCACTGGATATCATGGCAATTTTAGAACAGACAGAAGGCGCATCAGATATCAGGAATAACTATGGTGTCCCTCGGGTGGATTTTCAGGGCTATCCAAATCGAGAGGCGATGAACTTCTACAAACTATCGGTTGCTGATGTTGCCAGTCAGCTCAGGGTAATGATTACCGGTGATGAAGTGGGCCAGTATGTATTAGGTGGAACACAAGAGGACCTTCCCATCATTATGGGTTTTGCTTGGCCAAGCCGAAATGGCGAACTCGGTGGCCCCACATCCTTAGCTGAATTAAATCTGTTAAATGTAATCAACCCCGAGGGAAGGAGCATTCCCGTTTCGTCTTTAGTAGATTTTCGTGTCGAAGAAGCCGCACTTTCAGTGCTTCATAAAAATGGTGAGCGAACAATCGTGGTAATGGCACAACCACAAGGGAAAACCGCCGGCGAGGTGCTGGAAGCTGCACTGCCTGAGATCACTTCATTAGCTGCCACATGGTCAGAAGAGTATACGATTGGGATAGCAGGCGAGGCAGAAGCCAGTGAAGAGGTATTTGGTTCCGCGCAAGTCATGCTGATGCTTGCATTGTTTCTTGTGTTTGCATTGCTTGTATTGCAATTTAATAGCTTTCTTCAACCTTTCATCATAATGTCAGCGATACCGCTGGCATTAACCGGTACCTTTTGGGCGTTCTTAATAATTGGGATCCCATTTTCGTTCATGGCGATGGTGGGCATTATTGCGCTTGTTGGCATTGTTGTTAACGATACCATCATTATGGTTGAAACAATGAATAAACATCGCGCTAACGGCCTATCTATTTGTGAGGCGGCAGCTCGCGGCGCCGCTGACAGGCTTCGCCCAATACTGACAACGAGTATCACCACGATTGTTGGGCTTCTACCCTTAGCGTTTTCTCAGGAAATGTGGCTGCCATTATCCACTACAGTCATTGGCGGATTGTTGTTAGTCACGGTTGTCGCTTTGTTTATTGTGCCATGCCTTTATCTGCTTGCTACCTCTTCCAAACAACCTCAAGAGAATACTGCTAATGAAGCAGTTAAGGTTTAATTATGAAATTTCACACACGATGGCTATGCAAAAGCTTTGCACTAATCGCGCTTACGATGATTTTTGGATGTGCGCCAACCACAAGAGATGAACCGATTGACGCCGAGCTCAATGTGCCTAAAGACTGGCAAAGCTATATTGAAAGCAATCAAATAAAGTCAGATTTTCTAGTGCAATTTAATGATCCATTGCTCAAGCAATACATTGATGAAGCCTGGTCTCAAAACAAAGATCTCGCCGCAATCGCCGCCTCCGTGAGCCAGGCAACGTCACTAGTGGATGAAGTATCTTCTGGGTTGTTGCCAAGTGCTGGAATTGAGATTGGGGCAAATAGGCAGCAAGAGCAAGGGTTCATATCCGATATAAGAAACAGTGCGTTGCAGGTAACATGGGATCTTGACGTTTGGGGACGGCTTCAATCAGAGAGAGAAGGCGCCCTAAATGATGCTCGGTCGATCAATGCAGATTTTGCGTTTGCAAAACAAGCCATTGCAACCAATGTAATCAAGGCATATGTGATTATCATTGAGGCGAATCACATAGCAAAAACGACTTCACAATCAGAGCAAAATCTTAGTCGAATTTATGAAAACGTAAAACTGCTTTTTGACGAAGGGTTGGCATCTACCCAAGACTTGGCAATTAGCAGAGCTGATTTAGCCAGTATCAGAAGTCAATTGGCAGAATCAAATGGTGCTGTCAGAGATGCAAAACGAGCACTTGAAATGCTTTTAGGTCGATATCCTTCTTCTAGCATTAATACGATGGACATTATGCCAACGCTACCAGCATTACCTAAAGTAGGAATACCCACGGATGTGATAGCGCGTCGAGCTGATTTGATTGCCGCCGAACGACGCGTCGCTGCCAGTTTCAATCGATTAGATGCCGCATATGCTGCACGACTGCCATCCTTATCAATCACGGGGAGTTTTGGTGGCATATCAGATGGGTTCAGCGGATTGTTAAATGACGTTAATCGGTCATGGTTAGCGGGTGCAACACTTTTTGCTCCTATGTTTCAAGGTGGCGCAATAGATGCACAAATAGCGCAAGCAAACGCGCGTCAAGAGGAAGCAATGGCGCAATATCAAAATACGGTTTTAAAAGCATTTAATGAGGTTGAAGCCGCATTGGACGCTGGTATTATCCTTTCTGAGAGACTGAAGGAGTTAACGATTGCCGAAGGTGCAGCACAAGAAGCATTTAGAGTTGCAAAAGTAAGGTTTGATGAGGGCGATATTGAATTGATTGATTTGCTCTCGATAGAGCAGCGACTATTAGCAAGACAGCTCGATGTGCAATCCACACAATCGCTTTTGAGGCAGCAAAGAGCAGATCTGTATCTAGCATTGGGCGGCGAGTGGTAAAATGGGCGTTATTACTGCTGATAAGAATTCAAAACCAAATGAAGATACTAATGTTGTGTTCGGATTGCCTAATGATTTAAAAAAAGAAGCAGCAAGAGCGTTTCTTGAGTCGTTATCTGAAAAATTTGTTCCGATTCTTGGCAAAGAAAATAATGCACTGTGCCTGCTTGAAGAGAGCATGAATACAAATGCTTGTATGGTTGCCACTAATAAACAAACATCATTATTAGGAATATTAGCCATCCAAACATCATCGATGAGCTTTTTGAATCCCACTTATGAAATAATGCGCAAACATTACGGGTTTTTCTCGTCAATATGGAACTTAGCGCGTTTGGCGACCATCAATCATAAAGTGGCTCAAGAGTGTATTCACATAGAAGCAATAGTTGTTTGCCCCGAAGCTAGAGGCAAAGGTATTGGCTCATTAATGATCAATAAACTGCTGGCAAATGCCAAAGAAATGGGTAAAGAACATGCAACGCTTGAAGTTATAAATACCAATATTTCAGCGGTTAAATTATACGAGCGATTAGGCTTTAGAACGATTGAATCCAACAGTATTTGGCCACTTAATAAAGTAATTAAATGGGAATTTGAATCCGTTTATCTGATGCAGAAAGTATTTTAAATCGAACTTACCCAACGACACTACATGAGCCAGTGTTATTGAACGGCAGTTTCGAGTTGGATTAATAGACCATGACTTTTGGGTTATCTGACTATCCGTTTTCCGAATGAAAAATCCATAACAACAGAAACCTGAATGGCCTGACAGCTCGAAAGCGCAATAAAAGATTAGTCAATTGGATCAGGTACCGACATTACCGTCATTCGGAAAGTGTTAAAAAAAGACATCAATTTCTATTATTCCTCAAATCGTCTCAATCTAGATATTACTTCCACTTATGCGAATTAAAGACGTAATTCGAGCTCGCAATATAGTTATATTTGAATAAGTAAAAAGATGCCGATATTAATATTAGAATTATATCGCTACGCATTAATCAGACTAACAAGTGAGATTATCACTAAATCTCCAAAACCCCAGGTGATAGTGCCAGCAACTACCAAGACATGAGAGACATAGCCTTTCTTTTGATGCCATATAGATGGTGATTTAACGGTATCTGTTGAAGACGCAAGTTTTTGATAAAGATTTGAGAGTTCAAATTTCAGCAAAGAATATTCACTCATGACACCAAATAATACTGTCAACGAACCCATTCGAGCCAACATCATCGGATCTACGATAAATCCTAAAGAAAACCCAATGACCAGCGAAAAAAACGAAAGTAGTAAATAAATAAGCGAACGTCGCCTAGGATTCATGAATCACCAAATTCTCGTATTATTAGTTATCTATAAACTGTTTTTTTGCCATCGTAAGCTCGACTTTGCTGGATATTCTTTTCTTAAATATTATAAGTTGTCACTATCCCTTTACTATACAGTCACTATTGGGTCTTGCTTGACAAGATAAGATGATTTTTTCTTCTCTTTCATTACCTGAAAGCGCATCTGCTTCCGGCATCGTAAAATCGCCCTCTATCACTTTCATCTTGCATGCGCCGCAAACGCCCGCCATGCATTCATAGGGAATATCGACGGATTGAGACTGCGCTATTTCAAGAAATGTTTGGTTGGTTTTGCCTTCAACTCTTCTATCTTGATTGCCAAATGTGATAGAAACAGACGAAACCGATTCTCCTTGATTTTCCGTAAGCTGTGCAGTGCCTACAAATGACTCCGTATGGATATTATCACCCGGCACATTGAGTTCATTCAAAATTGCTTTGATTGCGGTCATCATGGGTTTAGGGCCGCAAATATGTATGCGACTTAATAATAGGTCATTAATTTCTTTAATTGTATCTTTTTCAATCCGACCCACTTTCCCATTCCAACTATCATCTGCTTCCGAAACCACCGGAGTATAGGAGAACCATCTATGTTTCTTCGCGATCGTCAGCAGTTCCTTATGAAAAATAATGGAATTTGGCGAACGGCAACCATATAGGAGCGTTACAGGCATAACACTTCCTTGCATTACCAATTCACGTATAACAGATACTAACGGGGTTATTCCAACACCACCGGCGATAAGTACTAAGGAAGTTTCGGTACTTATTCCACTCAGCGTAAAGTGACCGTATGGCGCCTCAACTTCCAGTAAGTCTCCAACACTAACGTGTTCATGCAAAAACGTTGAGCCTTTCCCGTTTTCTTCCTTTTTAATCGTAAGGTGAACGTGCGTATTATCCGATGGCGCACTTGCAATGGTATAATTTCTAATTAACGAGCGTTTTAACGGTAAAAATACACGCAGGTATTGTCCAGCTATAAATGAAAAAGGTAATTCACCATTGACTCCGGTTAAGATAAAGGTCTTTACACCGGGAGTCTCATCTTGAATTCCAGACACAAATAATTTTCCACGCCACGCAACATTGTCAGTACTTGTTTTATGGAGTACATTTTCGCGCTTCTGCGCAAGGATTTCTGGGCTTGGGCACGGATTCTGACGCGCTCCAATTTGACTTAATATTAACCGAGCTTTGGTTTTTCCAATCGCTGAAATTCCTGCTTCCATACCACCCAGTGCAGCAGGAATAATACCGGGAGACAGCACATCCTGACCTGCTAAATACAAACCTTTTACGGATGATACACAACGACTTACTGGACTTAGTAGTCGCTCTTTTGTAGTCGGTAAGCCGTAAAACTGGCCCAGAGGAGAATTTTGAAAATTTTCAAACGTTAATGGGGTTCCCACTTCTTTATAGTCAATCAAATTTTTAAAACCTGGGTGAATTTCATTGATACGCTCAATGATTCTAGACGCTATTTTTTCTTTGAAGGCTTCATATTTTTCAAGAGTATCCTCCTTACTTACATCATCGATATTTTCAAATTGAGAACGATGCGCCATCGTAACGATTTCCATCGTATGATAAGTCGAATCAGGATTTTTTAATGATGGGAATGACAAATACAATAATCCCTCTCCCGGCAGCGCATTGTAGTTCTTCTCATGATCGGTAGACGGGAAAATCCAAATATTACCACCTTCAAGACCGATTGATTTTGGGCTCGCATTTAATCCCAAAAATAATACACAGGCCGAGGTACTTGTGCCTAATTGAGCGAGCCGTTCTTTATAGTCAGCATTGCCTAGCATACGAACATAGGTATTGTAGGCCCCAGCATCAGATACTACTGTATCTGCGTAATATGACTCTTTTTTCCCATTATTTTTATTGATAACGTCAACGCCGACAATTTGTCCTTGTTTCATCTTAATGTCAGTCACAACTCGACGCGTAACGATCTCAACATTAAATCGTTGCAGACCTTTTACCATGGCTGCAGTGAGTGCCTTAAGCCCACCTACAGGGAAGGATCCGCCTTTCTCATAGTGCCAATGTAACATCGCTAAATACCCAAACGCCATGCGTGATGGAGGCGTTCCAACATCACCCCACACTGACGATAGGATAGTTTTAAGCATCGGATCATCAAAATGTTCATTTAAATATTGTTCTGCTGTCTTTAGCGAGTCTCTGAATAACCATTTTCCCAATGGCAGTAGAGCCCACCTTAAAAATGTTGGCATTGAAGAGAGGGTATGAATAACAAAAAGACCGCGCGCATTGTGTGATAACTGCTTGTAATATGAACGTATGGATTTCTCTTCAGAAGGAAATCGAGCGATCAGTCTATCGATACTGACATCCAGTTTCGACGACATAGAGAATGAATAATTTGGATAAACAAAATTATCGTAATTATCGGGCAGGGCGGCCCAAGCTACTTTTCCATCTGAAAGATAATCTAAAAATTTAGCGGGAAAGTCATTTTCACCCTTTAAACCAACGTAATGAAGGCCAGTACCAAAATGATATTTTCCCTTACGCTCAAATTCATGAGTCATTCCACCGGGTTTAAAATGCTGCTCGACTAAAAGTACTCGCTGGCCTCCAAATTCCGCCAGTATGCGAGCAGCGGCAATACCCCCCATACCCGAACCAACCACAATGCTGTCGAATTTATTGAGTGAATACTTCATAGCTCTAATCTCGAAATGCCAAATTTACGTTTCGTTATTGCAAAGAACAATTTAGCAGGTAACCATCGTTTAAACCTCGGTACCCAAGAAGCGTCAGTGCCTATCCTTTTGCGAAATGGCGTATGTGTATTTTCAATCATTTCAACGATTTCATTAGCGACTTGTTGCGACGGCATTCCATTTGAAATAGCACCTTGCCAATGTTCTTTAAGCGCCTGTCGCAATTTTTGATAACAGTCAATTGGATTATCTGGTGGTTTATATCCTTTTGCCAAATTCGTTTGGATAAAACCAGGCTCTGCTAAATGGATCCTGACTCCAAACGCAGCAACTTCATACTGCAAACTCTCCAAAAATCCCCTGATAGCGTGCTTACTTGCTGCGTAATAAGATTCACCAGGAGGAGATACAATCCCAGCTAGTGAGCCTATAACAACGATAGTACCATGTCGTTGTTTACGCATTTGAGGGAGTGCTGCTCGTATGGTATGCACGACGCCCCAAAAATTGGTGTCAATGATCCTACTTGCCCGCTCGAGACTTAATTCCTCTGCGGGCGCACTTTCGTTAATGCCCGCATTACAAATAACGGCATCAATTCGACCGCAATCATCAATGATGTTTTCCATTGCAGATTGCATTTGTTTAGGATCAGTTACATCGGCGGTTAAATTCGACACAGATTTTGCGTTAATTAAAGGTGTTTTTTTTATTCTATTGCCGGCGTAGACTTTATATTTAGCATCGTCTAGCTCTTTAACAATGGCGGCACCAAGACCGCCAGAGCCGCCCGTTACAAAGGCTGTTTTCATGATTCTTTCTTCCTATCTAGATGAATTTAGGTTTTATTTTAACCATTTCATTACGATGCTTTGCTTCCACAAAGCAAGGCCAGATAATAGAAGAAGTGGGATCAACGCAAATTGAATTGTTTGCAAAGCCCACGCGATTCCATGTAATGGGGAGTAAAAATAAGCACCAACAAATAAGGCGACGGCGATATGAAACCAACGAACTGTAGAACGAAATGATGAAGCAGTCATGGCTTTCTCCTTAGAAGAAAAGTATTCGGTAATCCGTTAAAGCAAATAAAACGCAATAAAAAATAGGAAAATTACATTTGCGTCGTATATGAAAATAAGAGAATTCTTAACTACAACATTAAAGTAGCATTAAATATGACTAATGATCAATATCGTCATTTATTATATATTGATCGACATCACATGAAAGATGAGGTAACAGGCGAAATGCTAAATATGAAAATATAAACGACGTACGCCATCTTCCATGTCGTTTAGTATGGTTCACTCTCGACAGGTTAAACGTTAAAAAAATTAAGGAGCGCGGCGATTAATTTGTCGTTCTGTGAGAAATAAAATTATTAAACTAGATAAGAAAAGGGGCAGGTAAATCACTTTGCTACGCCTTGGTTATACCATTCAGTACAATACTCATCATGGACTTAATTTGGTACTGTAAATCGTCTTCTCGGCTATGTTCCTCGACCATAGCGGGATGAATGTATTTCAAGAATGCACTGCGTACAATTTCCGCAGTTAATTTTGTATCTTGTATATCAAATTCTTGGGTTTTATTACCTTCTATCAAAATTGATTCGACGTAATTACGAAATTTATCTATGTGTTTATCAATGACGTCCCAATGCTCTTGCATTGTGAATCTTACTAATTCGTGCAAGTTTTTCTCATTCATTAATTGCTCTCTCACTAAAAAGTGATAGGTCAACATTGCGTTCTCAAGTTTCACTTTTGGAGTAGCACCGCCGTCGCAGATTTTCTCGATTTCTTTCTCTGTTCCCCCTAGCCATTGCTCTAATAAAGTTGCAATGATGTCGTTTTTTGTCTTAAAGAACCGGTAGACGTTTGCGGAAGACATTCCACATGCAGATGCAATATCACTAACGGTCGTCTTTTCTAACCCAAACAAGCGAAAAAGCTTATCAGCTTCCGTAAGAATTAGTTCTAACGTTTCGTCAGAAGAACGATAGGGTCTGTTAAATGTACTCATAAAACTAACGAATATATTATTGGTGTCATATCTTAAATTCCTGATATATAAAAGAAACTCGACTTTTTACTAAATGATAAAGTAGCACATTTCTTTGATATTGATATACCCATAATACAAAAGTCGCTCAAAACACCTAGATATCAAGCTTTTCCTTTGGGTGAAGTATCGAGTACGGCTTTTGTTTTGCGTTTTCTTTTCTAATTGAACGCGACTTTATGTGGATTCGAATCACACTTTTGATTCTAATTTAAGAAAAGAAATTAATATATGACGAAGATCAATATATGTCATATCAATAATTGTTAGGCTTTTGATTATTAATTTAACCGCGAGTAGAAAAGGTACTTTTGTAATTCAAGGATTGACTATGGCGTTAGCAAGAAGATATCTACGTTCTTTTCTCATTTCATCGTTATTAGCGCTGCTAATTTCTGGATGCGGCTCTATAATGACGGTAGGGCCAGACTATGAAGGTCCTCCCGCAATAGTAATCCCTTCAAATTGGAATACTCAAACCCATGATATTGGATTGGAGAGTCAGGATTTTGTGCCATGGTGGAATAGTCTTAATGACCCTGTACTAAATCAGCTGCTTGATTCAGCATATCTGCAAAGCCTAGGTATAAAAATAGCTACATTTAGAATTCAAGAGTCACTATTGAACGTAGGAATAACGCGCAGTTTACATTACCCTTCTATCAATGCATTTGGTTCCGTCATTAGAGAGAAAACAAGTCAAAATCTATCGGGTGGTTTACCGTTTAATATCGAAGACTATCATAACGTAGGTGGCCTTTTTGGGTGGGAATTGGATATATTTGGGAAAGTATCACGCCAAATTGAAGCCTCTACTGCCAGTGCCGAGGCGGAACACGAAAACTTCCAGAGTTTATTAGTAATACTTCATTCGCAAATTGTTTCAGCTTACTTTCGAGTTAGGACACTCCAACGACGCTTAGAGATTGTGAATAAAAATGTCGCTGCTCAACGTGAAACCTTGAAAATTGTAGAAGGCCTGTTTAATGCAGACCTAACATCAGAGTTAGATATCAACCAAGCAACACAAAACTTATCTGGCACTGAGTCGACAATACCCTTGATCAAAAGAGAACTGCAACAAACAAAAAATAAACTCGCGCTGCTACTAGCGCAAACACCAAATTCTCTAGATCTACTATTAAATGAGAAGCGTAGCCTACCAATTGTTAACAACGACTTTATTATCGGTATACCGAGAGAGACGATTCGTCAGCGGCCAGATGTAAGGAAGGCTGAACGTCAACTAGCAGCGCAAACTGCATTAGTTGGTGTTGCTGAAGCGGAACTCTATCCCTCTCTCTCATTACAAGGTGTTTTTGGCTTTTCAACGTTAGGCGGCTCATTAATAAGTGGCAATTCTCAATTTTGGGAATTTGGAACTAACTTTTCTTGGAATGTCTTCTCAGCAAGCAGAAATAGACGCCAACTTGAAAAAGAAAAAGTGCGTGTTGAAATCGCAAGGCTTTCATATGAGAACACTGTACTAAAGGCTTTAGAAGATGTAGAAGCGGCGCTCATTAACTTTGATTCTGAAACGATTCGGATTTCCAAACTTACGACCTCTGTCAACGCTGCAAAAAATACTGTTCAAATCGCAAAATCACAATACCGCAATGGACTAACTAGCTTTCAGACGGTCTTGGATGCTGAAAGAGTATTGTTTTTGGAAGAAGATAGACTCATTCAAAGCTTTGGCGCGAGACTTCAGCATGCTGTCAACATTTATCGTGCATTAGGCGGTGGATGGTCTGAAAAACGAAAAGAAACCGTAATAAAAAGGTGACGTGAATATGAAACAGTCTTTTACCTTCATTCTGATGTCATTTTTATTGGTAACGTCTTGTAATGATGTTGCTTATGAAAAAGCTTCACAGATTCGACTAATAAAAGTCATACAAGTTGCTGAATCGCAAACCAATATTGAGAGAAAATTTCCAGGACGAGCAGCAGCAGCAAATGATGTTACGTTGACGTTCGAATTATCAGGCAAATTAAACGAAGTATTGGTTAAAGTTGGCGATCGTGTAAAAAGTGGCGATGTGTTAGCTAGCATTGACGATCGCAACTATCAAAACGCACTAAGTAAAGCAAAAGCAGAGCTTAAAAGGGCTACTGCACAATATGAACGTATGCAAAAGGCACTTCAAGAAAAAGCCGTTTCAAAACAGGATGTAACCAATGCTGAAGCCGTATGGGAAAATGCAAAAGCAAATGTAGAAATTAGTCAAAAGGCGGTAGATGACTCTCAATTAGTTGCTCCTTTTGATGCCATCATATCTGCCATCTATATCAATAGTTTCGAGAACATCGTCGCTAAACAAGCCATAATTCGACTGATAGATCACTCAAAAATAGAGATGCTGGGTGATATACCTGAAGACGTGATACCAATGGTTGAACTGGGTATGGATATATTAGTGCAATTCGATGCTATTCCAGACATTATTATTCCTGCTACGGTCAGTGAAATTGGCTCAGAAGCGTCAGAAATGACTCGGACTTTTCCAGTTACATTACTAATGGACCAACCATTGAATGCATCGATTTTACCTGGGATGGCAGGCAAAGGATGGCGACCGGCAGATCCCAACAATACTCCCGCTTCCTTAAATGGTTTCAATGTGCCCATTACAGCGATATTTTCAGATAATAACGGAGATCAATATGTATGGATTATTGAGGGTGGCACCGCACGTCGCCAAGCGATACAAACGGGTGATTTAACGTCTAATGGGATTCTAATCAAAGGTCTTATGGGTGGAGAGTATATTGCCATTGCAGGCGTCAATTCACTTAAAGAAGGACAACAAGTTCGTCTTATGAAATAGACAGACTTAGGTTTGGAAGCAATCAATGAATATTACGCAATTTTCAATCGAAAGACCTTCCGTTACTTGGTTAGCAGTTGCGCTAATTTTTGTGGGTGGGTTATTAAGTTATCAGCAACTTGGTAAGTTAGAAGATCCCGAGTTTACTATCAAAACGGCTGTGGTAGTTACTCATTATTCAGGTGCTAGTCCAACCCAAGTTGAAAAAGAGGTCACAGAAATCATCGAGCTTGCTGTTCAAGAAATTCCGGAAATAGACTATGTGGAATCATTATCAAGAGCTGGTCTATCTATCGTCAAGGTAGAGATAGAGAGTCGTTATTGGTCTGAAGATCTACCACAGATTTGGGACACATTACGGCGTAAGATAAGAAACGTTGAGGAAGATTTACCTATCGGTGTTACAAGGCCAGATGTCTTAGATGATTTTGGAGATGTTTATGGATTCGTAATTGCAATCACTGGTGACGGATACAATTATAAAGATATCGAATATTACGCTGAAGAGTTAAAACGAAGTCTCTCAATGGTAGAGGATGTCTCTAGAGTTGAACTTTGGGGAAAAAGGCAACGGGCTATTTTTCTTGATATTAGTGAAAGTCAACTAGCGGAGTTAGGGATAACCGTATCGGATATTGCCAGGGCGTTGAATCAACAAAACAATCAAATTGCTTCAGGAAATATTTATCATAATGAGAAGGTCTCTCGAATTGAGATAACTGGGGATTTTAACAGTATAGATGACATTTCAAACACAGTAATAAGCTCGCGTTTAATTAGTAATCGAAATGAAATTCTCACGCTAAGAGACATCGCGTCTGTAAATGAAGGCTTCATTGAGCCAAGCCTGCAAACACTGCGATACAATGGGCAGGAAGCGATGGGGTTAGCCGTTTCCAATATTCCAGGTTCAAATATTGTGGATCTTGGAAAGCGCTTAGAAAATAAACTAAATGCATTAGAAGTAGATATCCCTATTGGGATCGAAGCACACAAAATTTCCTGGCAAGCAAATGAAGTAAATTCGGCAATTAACTCATTTTTAGTATCTCTTCTCCAAGCAGTGCTGATTGTACTTCTGGTACTAACGTTCACGATGGGATGGCGGATGGGCGTAATTATTGGGACAGCGCTGGTGCTAACGATCCTCGGCACGCTAATTATTATGTTGATACTCGGAATCGATTTGCAACGAATATCGCTTGGTGCATTGGTCATTTCTATGGGCATGATGGTCGATAACTCTATTGTAGTGGGCGATGGTATTTTAGTCAGAATGCGAAAAGGGATTAGCAAAACCCAAGCAGCCATAGAGGCTGCAAAGGGTCCATCTTTGCCACTACTGGGTGCTACACTTATCGCGGTATTAGCATTCTATCCAATTGGTGGTTCGACCGAAAACGTAGGCGAATATTGTTTATCATTATTTCAAGTGGTGGGTATCTCACTATTTTTTAGCTGGATCATATCAATGACAGTGACACCGCTTCAATGCATGCTGATGCTTAAAAAAGACGACAAAACGACAACCAAAGACGAATATAAAACAGGTTTTTACACTACATATCGCACTGGGTTAGAACGCGCTTTACGTCATCAATTTGTGACAATTTGCATCTTAATAACACTTTTGCTCACATCGATTTGGGGGTTTCAATTTGTATCTGAAATGTTTTTTCCAAGTTCCACGCGAGCGCAGTTTATGGTTGATATGTACGCGTCAACGGGCACGCGATTACAACAGTCTTCTGAAACCTTACGAAGAGCAGAGTCTCATGTGATGACGCTGGAAGGTGTAGAAAGCGTAAGTTCTTTTATAGGTTCAGGTCCCCCCCGTTTTTATCTGCCCGTAGAGTCTGAGTTTTTTTATCCGTCATACGGACAATTGATCGTAAATGTAAATGACCATTCAAAAATTGATCTCATTGCTGAGCAGTTGAGACCCTGGCTAGTGGAAAACTTCCCAGAGGTACCAACGTTTAGGATAAGAAAATACGCGATTGGTCCGGGAGGCGCTTGGAAATTTGAGCTGCGGATAATAGCACCAGAATCTGCAAAACTGAGTGAGATACGAACCATTGCGGAAGAAGGCCTTACATTGCTTAAAGGTCATCCTATGGTGCAAGAAGCTAGACTGGATTGGCGGGAACTTTCACCTAAAGTTGTTTTGGAGTTTGACCAAAATGAAGGTAATTGGTCGACTCTCTCTCGAAACGATGTGTCCAGTGCTACACAACGTGCTTTTGATGGATTGCCGGTCGCTGAATTTCGCGATGGCCAAGATTTATTACCTATCATGATAAGAAACAAAAGCTCTGAGCGAGAGGATCCTAGTTCCTTATACAATATTCAAATACCACAACCTTATACCGGTCGCACGGTCCCTTTAACACAGGTCACCGATTCCATCTCCTTAGCATTCGAAGATCCAATCATCTGGCGACGAGACAGACAACGTGTAATTACTATTCAGGCAGAGCCTATAACAGGGGTAACATTGCCTGAATTAAGAGAAGACTTGTTGGGTGAAATTGAGATGTTTGAAAATAACTTAACAGATGGTTATACAATGGAGTGGGGAGGAGAAACTGAAAGTAGCGCAGAGTCGCAAGCATCCTTAATTCCAGGCATGATCCCCGCGGTCACTTTAATGTTTTTTATCATTGTTCTTTTATTCAATGAATTTAAACCAGCCGTAATAATTTTTCTTACAATTCCTTTTATCGTGGTTGGGATCACAGTTGGACTATTAGTTACAGGGGCAGACTTTGGGTTTATGGCTCTTTTGGGCGTTTTGTCTTTGATGGGAATGATGGTTAAAAATTCGATCGTTCTAATAGATGAAGTAAAGATTAATAAGGAAAAAAGAAATCAAGAGAATTATGCAGCACTGGTAAATGCTGGAATATCTAGAATTAGGCCCGTTGCATTGGCGGCAACGACCACAGCCTTGGGCGTTATCCCTTTATTACAAGACGTTTTTTGGCAGTCCATGTCAATAACAATAATGGCTGGTCTTATTTTTGGTACTGCGTTCACAATGATTATCGTTCCGGTATTATATGCATTATTTTATGGGATTCAAAAACCGGATGCTCTAACTTATTCTCGTCTGCAAAATTAGATAAACTACGTGCAAAAGAAAAATTACACAATATGCATGTCTATATGATAACGATGCCTTCATCATCTCCATTCTGTGGTTTCTTATTAGTAGGCTTCGTTATTTGGTTGATATAAGAATTCAGGTTTGTGCACAACATAGCCCTGAACATAATCGATGCCTAATTGACGAATGGCATCGAGTTCAGCCTGCGTTTCCACAAATTCTGCAACCGTTTTGATACCAAGTTCCTTGGATAGCTGAACAACCGACCTTATGATCGCTTGATTATTCGGTTTTCGTTCTATGTCCTGAATAAATGTGCCGTCTATTTTTATCTTATCAATATCCAATTCCGCCAGATAACTATAGGACGACATACCACTTCCAAAATCATCCAATGCAACTTTACACCCATAGGATTTCAGGGTGTTGATAATGTTACTTGCTGTTTTTAAGTTTTTAACGATATCGGTTTCTGTGATTTCAAATGAGATGCGTTCAAATGAAATACGTTTAAAGTATATGTACGTATCATCAAATACGCTCTTAATAAACGTTATGAAAGTCTTGTCCGAAAGAGATGAGCCTGAAAGGTTGATTGCATAGTCTTCCTTCTCATTGGGAAATGCCACTAAATAATCAATGGTGCATTTAATAATGTATCTATCAATAACTTCCATTAAATTGAAATGCTCAGCCGCAGCAATAAACGGCCCTGGCGACAAATAACAACCTTGTCTATCTTTAACACGCATTAATACTTCATAATAGTGTTGTTTATTGCTGCGTTTTCTGCCGATTTCATTACTGACTTTGTCGCTGCCAAGTGCAGCCACTTTCTGTCGAAAAAGTACAATTCTGGTTTCTTCAAGTGCAAGCGTGATTTCGTGCACTTTTTTCATTTGGGCGCGGCGCTGTTTTATTTCTATAGAGTCAGGTGAATAAACAACAACTTTGTTTTTACCCAAAGATTTAGCCTCTTGTAGACTGGCGTAGAGATTGTTTAACACTTGTTGACTATTAGTCTCAATTGATGAATGCGTGCAAAAAATACCCACGCTTGCAGTGAGCGACATTTCAATATTGTCTTGGCTGTATTTGAATTTTGAAATTGTCTTTTTGATTTTTTTAACACGCATAACGGCCTCCTCAGTATCATCGCAAAACAGAATCACGCCGAGCATATCGCCACCTATGCGACAAAGCTCCTCTTTAGAAGCTAGCACGTTCTTAATTTTTTTAGCTAACAAACGCATGTAGTGGTCTCCACCATCATTGCCAAATGCTTCGTTAATTATTTTAAAATTATTTAGATCGAAAATAGCGAAAGAAGCAGCTCGATTTTTCTTAATTGTATCCCTGATTGTATTGATAAACAGTTCTCTGTTGCCGGTTTGTGTGGTCTTGTCAGTAAGCGAAAGTTTGAGAAGCGCACCAGTGAGTCTGACGGTCAGCCAACAGAGCAAGACTTGTAATGTGAGAAAGGCGATCCCAAATATATAAATGTAAGTGTTTAGCCTTGAAAGCACCGAATTGCGTTTTACACTTATCTCATTGTTTAAAATGCGAACGACGTGGTCCAATACCTGCGTTGCTTCTCTATCAATCCCTCTAACCTCTGCGTCACTTTTTTGCGCGTCATATTGGTATGCGTTATAAATTTTAAGGGCGTTCAGGTAGTCAGTGAGCATCTCTTGGTGAGAGGTCCTAAATTTATCAGACAGGGGCTTTGCTGCACTATCGGTTTGTAATTTTTCATAGAGTAAATTAGCACTTGCCTGCGTAGCTGCAAATTCCTCTTTAAACAATGCCATATATTTTTCGAAGTCTATAAGATTTTGACCGCGTAGGAGAATATTCTTCCATTCTTGTATTTGCTTTTTGAAAAGGTACTGTGTTTGAAGGGCTTGAACCTCCACTTCGTTAAGTGCTTCTAGCTCAGCCATATTTTCAGTGTAAACATCTTGGAGTTTAGAAATGAACAATATAGTCGTCACTATAGCCAAAATTACAACTGTAAAGATTCTGCCGTAGTATTTCAATTTTCGGCTTTGTAGATACGTCATCAAATGGCTCCCAACTAATACCTCTTTATATCAACATAAAATAACTCTGATGACTCGTATCTTATCGAATTTCCAATAGTTTTCAAAAATAATTCATAATATAATAAAAATTATTAATTATCACATTGATCTAATATAGATATAAACCGTGTATTCGCTGTATACTAATTGATCACGTTTGTTTTTTAATTTTTAAGAAATGAGTAGTTTCGAAGAAAAGCGTCTGCAAGCTCTTAGAAGACTATCAATACTTGATACTCCTACTGAGGCTCGATTCGATAAAATCACCTTAGCAGCGAAAACTATTTTCAAAACCAAAGTAGCCTTATTTACAATCATCGACCATGAACGGCAGTGGTTCAAATCTAAACATGGATTATATATAGATGAAACACCTCGATCAGTTGCATTTTGTGATGTTGCCATCAGACATAGCAATATATTCGTGATCAATGATGCAGCTAAGCATCAAATGTTCAAAGACAACCCACTTGTAGTTGCCAAACCTAACATTCGATTTTATGCGGGTGCTCCCATTAGGGAGCCAAGAGGTTTCGCTATCGGAACGCTGTGTATCATTGATGATCAACCCAGGGATGTTACGCCAGCTGACTTAGAAGGATTGCGTTTGCTTGCCGATATCATCGAGCACAGCTTACAAAATGTCTCCCAACCAGAGAAGACGACTCTTGCATTGTCAGGCTCTCCACTCGACAATGCAATAAAGCGGGCTCAAACGGTATTTCTGACAAGCGATGATGTTGAACTGGCATTTAATTACGTGTTACAAGATTTGCTTGAGCTTACTCATAGTCGATATGGACTAATTGGTGAAGTAAAGAAAGATGAAGAAGGCGCGCGATTTATTCAAATCAAATCCATTACCAACCTCTCTTGGAATGAGGCATCCGAAGCTCTTTACCAAAAGATGAAAGGTGAGGGGATGTTCTTTCGTAATCAAAACAATATACTCGGTACGCCACTTAAAACCGGTAAAATAGTAGTTGCCAATGATTTTGAAAATGATAATCGTAAACTCAATCCTCCCGAAGGCCACCCACATTTAGAAAACTATATGGGAATTCCAGTTTTCGTCGCAGATCAACTTGTCGCGCTAGTTGGCCTTGCCAATAAAGATGGTGGATTTAAGAAATCAATGAGCGAGGAAATTCAGCCGCTCTTAAATACCGTTGGAAACCTCATTGAAAGAACGCAGTTAATCCAAAAAAATGAGGAGCAAAAAGAACTGCTTAGGATTGCGGCAAATTATGATGAATTGACCGGGTTGCCCAATCGGCGCCGGCTACGCGCGATCTTTGAAAAAGAACAGGCACTTGCAATAAAAGCTGGCTATTCTATCGCCATATTATTTTTAGACTTAGATGGGTTCAAAGAAGTTAATGATCGAAACGGGCACAGCGTGGGTGATGCTGTATTAAAGCGCGTTGCTCAAAGGTTGCAGAGTGTTGTGAGAAGTCAAGACACCGTTGCAAGACTCGGTGGTGATGAATTTGTTGTGGTGCTCACACAATACAACCACCCAAGAATACTCGATAGGATATTAGGATCTCTTAAAGATCCTATTATTCACAAGAATTTAGCGATAAGCATTTCTGCAAGCATTGGAGCAACGCTTTTTCCTGAAAACAATTCTGACCTTGATACCTTGTTACGTCACGCTGACCAAGCTATGTACGTGGCTAAGCAAGAGGGGAAAAATCGTTATAAATTTTTCGATATTACGCTGCATTCAAAAAATAAAGCGCGCTTATGAGTATTGTCAGCAATAACTGATGCAGTCACAAAACGGCAATTTGAACTGTTTTACGAACCTCAAGTTGACTTAAAAAAAGCAGGGTTATTGGCTTTGAGGCGGTTATCCGACCGTACCACCCTATATTCTAGTCTAATAGATCTGGACACATTAATTGTAGACAATAGAAGTAAAACGATTAAGGTTTTGGTATGGGAACAAAGCGAAACTACTGTACTAGTTTGATTACCAAGGGAAACTGACGGTATAACTACCAAGCGACGTTGACGTAATCTATAGAAGGTACAACCTGATTCTACAGTGTGTTTGGTGCCATTTGCAGAACGTTGCTATATTAACTTTGAATAAGAGCTCAGGGCATGATCCGGTCAGTCGCATTTCTTTTGCGATAGTCGACTATGTACGTTTTACAGACGGCGGGCAAGCAAGCCAATAATGACTTTTCATGTTACAAAGCTGTTACTGACTATGTGAGTCAATTAGCGCAATTGCTGACGCACACAAATAAATCAGTGTAAAAAGCTCGCTACCTAGAACCCCACTATGATCCGTTGTTAACAGCACAGCCGAATGAATGCTGTCTATGCGCTTTTGGATGTTACTTGCGGCGTTTCCACCTCTAGCTCTTAAGAACTTTTCAATGGTCGAGTTCCTGGCGCGTTTAACCATTTCCAGAGTTGCCCGCTCTTTGATTGAATTTCACTTGTGCTTAGAAATTTTTTGATAAGCAACTCGACTTGACAAGTCACTTTACTGTTTGTCGCAAACTAATAGTACAAAGATAGATAAACGTCGCAGCAAGAAGAATATTACTAACATTAGCAAGTTTTGCCGGCCAGTTTAATAATGGCGTCGCTACAAATATGCCGGCACCCAAAAGGATAACGACTCCGGTCCAGATTGGGAAGTGCTTTGATTTTAAAACTGAGACACCAAACATAAGCATACCCAATAACCATAGGGCGCCGGGTATTTTATAAATCGGTTTTATGTTTAGGAATTCAGGAATTGTTAAGCCCGAATGCATGACTTCAATTGGGAAATAGATTACACCAACATAGGCAATCAAGGTTGTCGCTGCTCCGAAGGCACTGAGTACGTTCTTGCATTGTCCCGATTGAATTTTATGTAATCCCCAAACTCCAAAACCAGCGAACACGTGATATAGGGCAGTGAGATAATAAACTGCAGCGTTGTATCCGCTCAGGTAAATTTCGATAACTTCTGAGCAAATCCAAAATGAAAAACCCAATATTCCCGCATAGAGCAAATAGTTCATAAACCTTTAGGCGTTATCACCAAGGAATTTTCGCAAAACGCCATTTTTTATTAGTAGTTTGTGTTACAAATTCTACTGTTTTGTCATCACAAAGCCATGGCTTGAATAGCGATCAATATTGCCTTCATCATCTCGAATAAAGGTCAATGTTTCACCCATATCGCCCTCATCGCGTTTCCTACGAAAAGTGTCTCCTTCAACATGGATATATGTCGTTGCGTTCTTACCAGCATTAGCATCAGAAAGTCGTATGAGGACGATGCCTTCTGAAGCGGGGATAACGTATGTCACGTTATCATAACCTTCCCAACCAAACTGTCCCTCGTACTCGTAAAAATCGTGTTGTTCTTCCTCTGATGTGTTGTCGCCCGTTACATTGTCATCTTTTTCAACAGCTCCAATAACCGCACTAGCTGCAATATCTGCGATACCATTGATCATGGCTGCAGGGTTTATATCGTTCGTATTAACCATGCCTATCATGGCAAGTTTGTCTTTAGGTCGTATTAACAACTGCGCACGGTAACCCGGGCAATAACCGCCATGGCCAAACGCCATTTCTTCACCTAAAGGTCGGAAAAAATAGCCCAAACCAACTCTGGGCGAGTCCGGGTCAAAGGGGTCGTAAAACTGCACGCGCAACATTTCTTTTAACGTATCTGCTTTAAGTACTTCCTCATCACCGGTTTCTAATAACCGAAAATGCCATGAAGCAAATGCAGCCAAGTCTGTTACCGATGCTGCATATCCGGCTGCTGGTGCATAACCGCGCATTTGGTAAGGTTTAAAAATCGATCGCTCCTGATTGCCAATATGGTATTTGTTGCCAACCGAGAAACGGCCTTCGTCGTAATCAAGTGGAAGCTCAGAACTGATACCTTGCAAGCCAAGCGGCTGAAGGATTTCTGAACTGATATATTCGTGATAATCCTTTCCAGAAACTTCAGTAATCAGTTTACCAAGAAGAGACATGCCAAGGTTAGAATACTGAAAATTGATATGTGGTGAATACAATCGCTGTTGTTCGCTGAGCATTGAAAAAACAGCATCCGATGTTGGCATATCGTTTATTACGTTCCAATGTGTTCCTGAGCTTTCACGAGGCAGTCCGGCTGAATGACTCAAAAGCTGCCGGATAGTAATTGGACTTTCACCTGTTTCATCTGTCGGTGCTATAGAAAACCCTTCTAAATAGCTAGATAAAGGCGCATCGAGTTAGACCTTACCGTCGTCAACCAGTGTCATCACACCAATTGATGTAAATAATTTTGAGATCGAACAAATCGAATAAGAGTGGTTTGGTGTCATAGCTTGCTTTGCACTTACATCTGAGTAGCCGTAGGCATGGCTCCAAATCACATCTTGATCTAGTGTAAGCGCGACACTTGCGCCCGGTGCGAATTGATCGCGCATCTGAAAATCCATCCACGCTTCTGCAGCGCGCAATCTAGCATCGCGCAAATCTTCAGCATCTGAAGCAATACTCACTCCAATTGAACCAATCATAAGAGTAAGTATTGAGGCAGTAAACAAGGTCCTTTTCATGAGGTCTCCAGTTCTTTGTGTTGCTGTTTAAAACAGTTTTGTTTATTACTTAAGTGTGCCTTCAAACTTGGGTCTTCGTCTATAGCTTTTCAAGAATATTGGCAAGCACACAATCAATCGGTTATTCAATACATGTGATTACCTAATTTGCAGAAAAGGCACATTAATTTTTATGCGTAGTTTGAATAATCTGGGTATCTTTTTCTAACAAAACTGCTATGGATTTTGAGGTAGGTGTGAAAGACTTATCGCCAACACTGTCGATCGGAACGAGTGGGTTGGTTTCAGGATAATATGCCGCTAGATCACCCCCTGGAATATCATAAAATACAACTTTAAACCCAGAAATTTCTCGCGTAATATTGTCTTGCCAAATAGAAGTGATCTTCACCAAATCGCCCTCGGAAAAACCATTTCTATTGGCATCTTTAGCATTCATAAACAAGACTTTTCGTTCACCTGTTACACCTCTATACCTGTCATCCATGCCATAGACGGTTGTATTGTATTGATCGTGAGAGCGCATACTTTGAAGGGTAAAAACCGTCTGTTTTTGCTGTTTTATTTTCTCGCTGACACGCTCAGGAAAAATATCGTCTGGCAGTGAAGCTGCGCTAAATTCAGCAAAGCCTGAAGCAGTTTTCCAGCGAAGCGTCGCTGCAGAATTGCCCAAATAAAAACCGCCGGGCTGTGCCAGATTCGCATTAAAATTGTCAAAGCCGTCAATACTTTTTGCGATAAGGTTTCGAACTTGGTGGTTATCTTCGGCTAAAGACAACCAGTCCACAGGCTTGTTACCTAATGTTGCATGGGCGATATTGGCAATGATATTCACTTCAGAGCGAATATTTTCGCTTACTGGTTCAGTTCTGCCTTGCGACGCATGGACCATGCTAAAGGTGTCTTCCACGGTAATTTGTTGTTCGCCTTTCGGGGTTAAATCAATTTCAGTGCGGCCTAAACAGGGTAAGATAAGGGCATGTTGAGACACTTGGAGATGGCTGCGATTAAGTTTGGTACTGATTTGCACATTTAGCTCAGCGTTTTTTACTGCCTGTTGCGTAAACTTGCTATCAGCGGCGGCGGCTGCAATATTTCCGCCCAGACAAATAAGGACTTTGCTGCGTTTATCATGCAACGCATTTAACGCATGATAGACGTTATGCCCTTGTTTTTTAGGGAATTCAGTTTTAAATTGTTTCTGTAGATTTTCAATAAAACGAAGCGCTGGTTTTTCATTAATGCCCATCGTTCTGTTGCCCTGCACATTGCTGTGCCCACGGACAGGGCAGAGCCCCGCGCCTTTTCTTCCAATCTGACCAAATAATAAGTGAAGGTTTACAATTTCCTTTATGGTGTCAACAGAATGCTTATGCTGTGTAATTCCCATTGCCCAGGTGGCGATGCAGTTTTTGCTATTAGCGAAGAGGTTTGCTGCCTGAATAATCTGCGCTTTTTCCAGTCCTGACTGAATTAGAATCATGTCCCATGAGGTTTCTTTTACCTGCTGGCAGTATTCGTCATATTGAGCGGTATGAGTCTCAATAAACTGATGGTTAAAATGGTCACCATCTTCCATGAGGTACTTTACCATTCCTCTAATAACGGCCATATCACCACCGAGTTTGGGAGAAAAATAGGCATGACTAATTTGCGTAGCAGAGGGCGTGAGCAACTCTGTCGGAACCTGAGGGCTTGCAAAGCGCTCTAGACCGACCTCTTTAAGATTGTTAAATGCGACTATTTTACAGCCGCGTTTAGCGGCTTTCCGAAGCGAATTGAGCATTCTCGGATGGTTGGTGCCGGGGTTTTGCCCAAGCACAAATATACAATCAGCGTGATCAAAATCCTCTAGAGTAACAGTGCCTTTGCCAATACCAATTGACGTATTAAGTGCTACACCGCTGGCTTCATGGCACATGTTTGAACAGTCCGGAAAGTTATTTGTGCCAAAGGTTCTTCCCATCAACTGATAAAGATAGGCAACTTCATTGCTCGCCCTACCAGAAGTATAAAACTCAGCTTCGTCTGGGCTTGTTAGTGAATTAAGTTTTACGGCGATGCATTTGAACGCCTCGTCCCAGCCGATTGGTTCGTAATGGTCTGTGACTGGATTGTACTGCAATGGTTCGGCAAGTCTGCCTTGATATTCAAGCCAGTAGTCACTTTGTTTGTTTAGATAACTAACAGAGTGTTTCGCAAAAAAATCACGTCCGATAGTCTTGTTTGTCGACTCCCAGGCGATTGCCTTAGCACCATTTTCACAAAATTGGAACACGCCTTCCGCTGAGTCACCCCATGCACATCCGGGACAATCGAAGCCTTTATCTTGATTGACTCTAAATAGGTTTTTCACATTATCTTTGACTTTTCTACTTTCCAGCAGTCGCGATAACGTTGATTTTAGCGACGGCATACCACCTGCTTTTTCCGCTTTTTTAGATATCGTCATGAAGACTGCCTTTGCGTCAGTAATAACGGAGCATCTCTTTTGGGGATGTGTATGATGTTTACATTGTGTTTCGATGCATAATCAACTGAAAGCTGAGTAGGGGAGGCTAAACTGATTAGAGAGGCTACACCACATAAGATCGCTTTTTGTACGATTTCGACACTGCATCTGCTGGTAACAAGAATACTTGCATTTTCTGCACTAAGTCGATTGCGCAGCGAATAGCCTATGATTTTATCCACGGCATTATGTCGGCCAATGTCCTCTCTGCATGCGAGAATTTCACCATTAGGCGCAATCCAAAAAGCCGCATGCAGAGCCCCGCTCACTTTCGCTTTGTCTTGCCAGGTGGGCAACTTGGACTTTAAAGACGCAATAACCGACATGGCTAGAGGAGGGCGCGGTAACAATACGGGTAACTCGGGAAATGCCAGCTCCATTGCTTGTTTTCCGCAAAGTCCGCAGCCTGATGTTCCTTTGATTTGTCGCTGTTGCGCTTTGAAATGATGCGTTTGTCGGTTTGATAATACCGCATTCACGTTGATACCGTTTTCCAGAATAATCAGCTCTATATCATGCACCTGCAAGTGGTCGTTGATAACGTTTTCTGATAATAGATAACCAAGCACAAAGTCTTCTAAGTCATAAGGACTTGCCAGCATCACAGAATAATGGATTTCATTGACAGTAATCGCAATCGGTACTTCTTCAACAAGTTGCTTGCTAGTCATCTCAAAATTTTGCGTTAAAACGTTATTCACTTCAAAAGACTTGGTGCTTCAATTACGTTAGATGCTTCGCATGAAAAGCAATGTGGTCTTCAATAAAGCTGGCAATAAAAAAATAACTGTGATCGTAGCCTTTTTGCATTCGCAGCGTTAGTGGATAATAAGCGGCCGTACTGGCCTGCTCCAACAAATGTGGTTTTAACTGCTCCTCTAGGAAGTTATCTGCATCTCCCTGATCCACTAATAACGGTAATTTGGCATTACTGCTTGCGACTAATTTACTGCTGTCGTATGCATGCCAAGCGGCCATATTATCACCCAGATAACCGGTTAGTGCTTTTTGTCCCCAGGCGCATTGCATAGGTGAGCAAATCGGCGAAAACGCTGATATGCTTTTGTATTGTAGTTTATTTTCTAACCAAATACACATCATCCGATGAACGCGATGCAACAAAATCAAACTTTGACAAGATGTTCATTCCCAGCAATCCGTCATTATCGCCCAGGTTTTCATCGGCTAATAGCATAACCGCAACGTTTGTTAGTCTATTGGTTTCAAGATATAACTCTTCCACGCGGTACATCGGGCTGGCTATGTTTCCTCCCGCCGTTTGCACAGTAAAAATACCGAGGTATTCCCCGCGTTTTGCTATTTTACTTTGCATGCTGAGTTTTAGCGCTGTGACACTAGCGCCGGTGTCTACCAAAAGTTCAAGCGGTTGGTCTTCGACACTGACGCTTGCCATTAACTTGTTATCTTCTCGGTTAAGCCTAACCATCGCTCCGGTGGGCTCTTGTTCAAATGGTGACTCCGGAGATTCTGATATGGTTTGCGTTGGCTGGGATGCTTCATTACGAGCATAAATGCTCTCGCGCAGCCTTTCTGCTCTGATGTCATCAAACGGCAAGGCAGCTAGTGTATCTTCCATGAGGCTAAATTGTTCTTCCATCCCATATGACTTGGCCAATGGCATAATGTAATTTCGATTTGTCGGGTCAACTTGTAAAAGAGGTTCAAGAAAAGCCGATAACAACGCCCAGTTTGCATCCCCACTAAACCGTTGAATGGTTCTTGAACTATTCAGTTCAATGAATTTTTCAACTTCATTCATAAGATCTAGCGGTAAATCGCGCTCCCTGAGTTCGTAGTAATGAATAATGGCAACATTAAGCGGCTTTGTGTAATAAATCGCCTCTGCTTCCAGCATCAATCCGTCGAGTGATTGTGGAAAATCTCGAAGAAACAATTGCACCTCATATAACAGTTCCTCGTAGCGGTTTTGGCCTCTTAAGAACTGAAGGTATTGCCATTTTTCTTCCTTTGACGCATTTTCTTGAGGTCGCAGTAACGCCTCTTGCGCAATCGGTTGGGGTGTTGTTGACGCTGTAATATGTTCTGTTGTTGCTAGCGTAGGTTGTGGAAGTTGTTGTTGTTTGTTTGTATCAGTTGAGTTAATAACTGTTTGTTCAAGAGAATTAATTTCTTGTTGTTTTTCGTACAACCGATGAATTAGCAACGCATTGATGATGATTGACGCCGTGAGCAGTCCCGTAAACCAATATTTCATTAGCAACTACTCGCTTGCAAATAGGCATTACTGTAGTGACGATTACACTGATTCAATGTTGTCCTCCGTTATCACATTGCCTCCATAAATGCGTTGGAAAACCTCAGGCATCTTCACGGGCCGGCCTTTGCTGAACGTAGCACACACATACTCGGTCTCAGCCGTTAATACGGTTTGTCCAGTATCTGTATTTTTAAAAATGAACGCTCTGCTTAATCGCAGTCGATTATCGCAAGCACATATCCATGTTCTTGATGAAATGTTATCTCCTAAGTGGCAGGCATTAATATAATTTATGTGATGTGTTCTAATAACCATTGCTCTATCGAGTTCTTTGTAGATAGAAAGTGTCAAACCAAGTGAATTTGAATGTGCCCATGCTAGGACCTCCATCTGCTTAACATACGCTGCATTGTTGACATGACCATAATGGTCAATATCATCTTGTTGAATTTCCCACGTGAGTGAGAATGGCAAATTCTTATCCATTGCTTTGGTGTTTACTGCATATCGTTCACATCGTTTTGGTATACTAAACCAAAGAACCACACATCGCTATTAACTTGGCGAATACATCTTTAGCGATGGTGGCGAACTAAACGAAAAAAGGGATATCGGACGCTGTTGTTTAATCCATATAGTTCTAGCGATAATGAGAACCGTGCACCGCATCATACATTGCTGCTTGCTAGTCTTGTTTCATTATTCAATGATTTATTTGCTGAAAAAGAACAAACGGTTGCCATAGGTGGTGCTAATGAACCGCTTTATGCGCCGCAATTTGTCGACCACAAAGGCATTATCGAGCTGTCATCTAATACCACGGTATCACTGAATAAACACCGGGTTTACTTTCGACATGACTACATTGCTAGCTTTTTACACGAGGTTGCACACTGGTGCATCGCCGGAAAAGAGAGAAGAAAACAACTGGACTATGGGTATTGGTACGCACCAGATAATAGGAGTGCATCTCAACAAGCAACATTTGAAAAAGTTGAGGTAAAACCGCAAGCATTGGAGAAATTATTTAGCCACGCATGTGGCATTGAATTTCGTGTGAGTATCGACAATTTCAATTTGGAAGAATATGATGCTCAGCCATTTATCGAGGCGGTCCATCAACAGTCATTGGCGTTTACCTCCGGAAACTTGCCAACGCGAGCATCGGTTTTTCTTGAGGGAATACGCCACCTTAAAGGTCAAAGAAAATATGCCTGAACTGGACACTAATTCTCCCTTAAATACCGCAGTAGCGAGACTAAACATTGCTAGACACCCGTAACATAGTCAACCGTAAATTACGCATTGGATTAATTGTAAACCCATTTTCAGGCATTGGCGGGGCTTTGGCGCTTAAAGGTAGCGATGGCGCTGATATTCGAGCACGTGCTTTGAATGCAGGTGCACGCAAAAATGCGATTCCGAGAACTATTACTGCACTCGAGAAAATTTGTGAATATAGTGATGCATTTGAAATTTTAACGGTCGCAGGTGATATGGGAGAATCCTCATGTCAACAACTCGGGCTTGCCTGCACCATTGTTTATTGTGCAAATGAAGCGCAAACAGAAGCGCACGATACTATCGAGGCTACCTGCGAATTGCTGAAACAAAAGATTGATATCCTGGTTTTTGCAGGTGGAGATGGCACTGCGCGAAATATATTTACTGCAGATCTTGAGCAGATTCCAGTTTTGGGCATACCTACCGGATGCAAAATCCATAGCGGTGTTTATGCGATAACGCCGCAAGCGGCAGGCGATTTACTCGTTAAAATACTAAAAGGTGAACTGGTTTCACTTATGTCTGCTGAAGTCAGGGATATCGATGAAGAAAAATTTCGCAAAGGCGTTGTAGTAGCGAAGTATTTTGGCGAAATGATGGTGCCAGCGGATCTTGCTTACATCCAGGCAGTGAAATCTGGCGGCAAGGAACAAGATGAACTTGTGCTGCTTGATATCGCCGATGAAGTCAAAACACTGATGGATGACAATGCTGATGTGTATTTTGTGATGGGGTCTGGCAGTACCGTCGATGCTGTCATGGGCGAGTTGCAGCTCAACAATACCTTGTTGGGAATTGATATTGTTTTTAAGGGTGAAGTGCTAGCAAATGATGTAAACAGTGAACAGCTCAAATCATTTACAAAAGCAAAGCGATGCAAACTCATTATTACCGCGATTGGCGGACAGGGCCATATTTTTGGACGTGGGAATCAACAGTTAAGCCCAGACTTTATTAAAGGGTTAGATCGGAGCGACATAATCATCGTTGCGACTAAAAACAAGTTAAAAGCACTCGCGAATAATGGGTTCATTGCAGATACTGGTGACCCAGAACTCGATGCTAGCTTGGCGGGACCCATTAGTGTTATTACTGGTTACAATGATAAAGTACTTTATTTTGTGAGAGGATAGAAATATGGGCGTGTTGATCTTTGTGCATTATTTGAGCAGCAGGTCATTTAGCCGTCAGACAACCGCAAATGAGTGTGGTTTGGTGGTGCCAAATGAGTGAATTTGTGGGCAGTATGCCGGCTAAATGGCCGCTGCCCGTAGGACTGTCACCTATAATGACCTATTTCTGTGTTCTCGCTGGCTTATTTGGATTGCCAAACTGCACCATCGACGCCTTGAACTAGGCCATTATAGGAGTCAGCTCAAAAAATG
>DDLV01000120.1 GCA_002340325.1 Glaciecola sp. UBA2563
TTCGCAGAGCGCCCAGGGATTGGGTCTACAGCGACTTTCAAAATAACGAATACCTCCAATCAAATGAGCAATGTTTATATCAGCAGCACTCAAACAGAACTGAACCGTTGAAATTTGTAAACTTTGTATTCGAGATGGCATCTTAATTCGCTGTTGCCGTATGTCCAGCGCAATTTTGTACAGGCGTCATACAAGCACGCCAAATTTAAATAATTTGTGCTGACCGGTATCCATTTTGTGCCAGTGTTCATTATCTGTCAGCGGTTTTGTCGCGATAACCGTAACGATGTCATTGGGCGTAGTTTCTTGGGTAAAGTCAATGCTTACATCAGCGTCAATGAGATTCGCTTTTCCAAACGGAGCTTTGCGCGTTATCCAAAAAAGATTACTGGTGCAATATGACAGTAAAAACTCACCATCGGTAAGCAACATATTGTAAATGCCAAAGGCGCGCAATTGGTCGCTTAATTTTGCGGCGTATTTAAAAACCGCTTTCATATTCCTTGGTTTACTTCGCCCAAAGCGTTCGAACAGCTGATCGAGAATCCAACAAAAGGCAAGCTCACTGTCAGTGTTACCAACGGGGACATGATATTTGGGCTTTATTGCTTGTTTGTATTTAGACAGTTGCCCGTTATGAGCAAAACTCCATGCCCGACCCCAAAGCGTTCGAATAAAGGGATGTGTGTTTTCGAGGCAAATTCTACCTCTATTTGCTTGCCTTATATGACTGACAACTGTGCAGCTTTTAATCGGGTAGTGGCAAATCAACTCTGCAATCGCCGAATTAAAGCTAGGGTTTGGATCTTTAAAGTTTCGACAGCCCTTACCTTCATAAAACGTTATGCCAAAGCCATCTTTATGAGGACCAGTGCGCCCCCCTCGTTGCATTAATCCATTAAAACTAAAACAGATATCCGTTGGAACATTTGCCGTCATTCCCAAGAGTTCGCACATACCGTCACATTGCTAACAATTACCACAAGAACAGTATTTTACCACAAGAACAGTATTGTCAAAGATAGTGCTTCGGGTAAACTGAATCCGTTAGCTTCACACCTTAATCTTAATGTTCTATTCGTTGATTTATCGGTTCTTACCACTTCTAATTTGCTGTATTGTAAACATCAAAAATATAGAACGTAGCTTAGTAATGAATAAAACGCAGGCGCGACTAACGCTTTCAGTAGTAATGCTGATTTCCTTTTTAGGAACGGCGGGCATTGCGCTGCCTTATCCAGTATTGGCACCTTATTTCCTCAATTATCCAGCCAATGATCTTACTCAGTTTATGGGTATGGAACCAAAATTTCTGCTTGGAATAGCACTTTCTGTCTATCCGCTTGGCATGCTCATTGGCGGATCATTTATCGGTGCCTTATCCGACATTTATGGACGAAGAAGGCTGTTAATGCTCAGTTTGTTCGGCACTGCTATAAGTTATCTTGTCACTGCCTATGCCGTCAGTATTAATTCTTATTTTCTGTTTGTAACTGCGAGATTTATTGCGGGGGTATGTGAGGGCAACGTAGCAATCGCAAGAGCTATGGCAGCTGATTTGCATCCGCATATTGATAAGACAAAAGCAATGTCGATGCTTTTTGCAACGGTATATGCGGGCTGGTTATTTGGTCCGCTTGCCGGTGGTTACTTAATGCCTCTAGGTATTGAGTGGGTATTCATTATTGGTGCATTAGCAACGCTAGTTACCTTTTTTATTGTTGCGTTTGCGGTGAATGATAACGCGCAAAGAAACGAAAAAAAGCAGTCCATATCAACGATCATAGTGACAGAAAACTCATTCGCTCTTTTACGACACCGAAGCATTTGGCCTTTCTTTAGCTTTTATATGATATATACACTGGGTATCAATTTGTTTTATGAGTTCTATCCAGTCTGGTTAGTTGAGCGGTTTGACTACGGAAGTGAACAAATTGCATGGATGACAGTTATCATTACTTCGTTCATGATTTTCTGTTCGGTTGTTATGGCTACAACTATTATTAATACATCAGGTCGCTATTGGAGTTTGATTGGGGGTGTATTTGTGCTGGCGAGCCTTATGATTTTAACGGTATTCTCTCCGTTAACTGGCGTGTTTATTTTGTTTGCGCTAATGGGCATGACAATCGCTGTCAATAATGCGGTAACATTAACTTATATGTCTGACCGTTTTGAACATTTTGGTCAGGGAAAAGTCATGGGGTTGCAGACGTCATTGTTCTTTTTAGGAAATGTTATCATGGCAATTGCCGGTAGCCTGATTGCGATTTTGAGCATAGATGCGATTCTTTACGGTGCCGGAATTATAATGCTATCCGCACTGTTTACATTGTATGCAAGCGGAGAAACAAACCAATTGATATTATCAAAACCTTCAAGAACTAAAGAAACGGCGTAAACGAGAGGCTAGCTAATTCTGATGGATCGAACGAACCAAGCTCGTAGGCAGTTTATTCGTAATATGGTGGTTGGCGCACTCGTTGCGGGAGTTGCACCTGTTGAGATGCTTCATGGCAAAACAACGGATAACCCTCTACCCATAAAACCAAAACCACTAGCAGCAGGACAAACGGTAGGGCTTATTGCACCGAGCAGTAACTTTTTGGAAAATGAAAGTATTGCGTTTGCCGTTGATATCTTGCGCTCCTTTGGTTTCAACGTAAAAAAAGGCGAATATATCTATGAAAGATATGGCTATTTGGCCGGCCATGATGAACAACGGGCCAAAGACGTCAATGCAATGTTTGCCGATCCCGACGTGGATGCCATCATGTGTATGCGCGGCGGATATGGTTCCCCGCGCATATTGCCGTATCTAGATTACGATGTGATAAGAGAAAACCCAAAAGTCATCACGGGATTTAGTGACGTTACCGCATTACTCAATGCGATAACTGCAAAAACAGGGCTTATTACTTTTCATGGACCCGTTGCGGGTCAAAATTACTCTGACTACACATTAGCACAATTCAAAGAGGTACTTTTTGAAGGTAAACAGGCAATGCTCGCACAGCCTCCACCTTTTGAAGTAGTAGAAGGCCAAGCAGAACGGGACAATCGCATAACGGTTATCAAAGACGGAATTGCAAAGGGTAGACTGCTTGGAGGTAACCTATCTCTCATGGTAAAATTGGTTGATACTCCTTATGAACCGTTCTATGACAATGCAATACTCTTTTTAGAAGATGTAGCAGAAGCTCCGTATAAAATGGATGGCATGTTTACACACCTAAAACTCTCTGGAAGGCTTAATAAGCTCGCGGGAATTGCGTTTGGTAAGTGCACCCGCTGCAAGGACGATGGCAATACACTGAGTCTCGAACAAGTCTTGTTTGATCACTTGCAACCGCTTGGTATTCCCGTTTTACGAGGTTTGATGATTGGCCACATCAAAGAAAACTCAACGATTCCCATTGGCGCACTTGCAGAAATTAATACCAGCAACCCGGGCATAAAATTGCTAGAGCCCGCTGTAGAATAAATTTACGTTTATGACTAGGCTCTAGCCTAATTCGCTGCTAATGAAGTGATGTAACTTGCAACATTATTTATTGAAGCATCATCTGCTAATACAGTCATCATTGACTGCATTTGTTGACCATATATATCTTCATCATGACTGCCCCGAATACCTGATTTAAAATTCTCTAATTGCGTAACTAGGTACCACTTCTGCAATCCTTTTAACGCAGGTGCATTCATTGATTCATTGCCCTCAGCTTTGGATCCGTGACAGCCAGCACAAGTAGCATAAATAGTTTTACCTTTAGTTAGATCGTCGGTTTGTTTTCTCGGTTTTCGAGGTTTTAATGATGCAATAAAAGCCGCGACATCAATTACTGCTTGTTCATCTTTTAGCAGCATTGCCATAGGTCGCATTTGTCGACCAAATGTATCATTCTCATGATTGCCTCGAATGCCAGACTTGAAGTTCTTTAGCTGGCGTACAACGTACCATGCCTGCTGTCCCGCAAGTGACGGTGCATTCAACCGCTTTTGCCCATGCGCTTTGCGGCCGTGGCAGCTTGAACAAATTTCATCATAGGTGGTTTTGCCGGCATTCACATCTGCTTCTGTATCTGCAAGAGCGCCGTCACTGAATATAAAGCACAGCATAAAAAATAATAAAGCTGTTTTATGCATGGTGTCTCAACCAGTTTAAATAAGGTTGTTGACTATTAAACATCAATAGAACTAGAGCGACCATTAGCGATCGGTCTAGATATTTTCACAGGTATTTTTAGTGTTACTCGCGTTACTTTGTCAATTCTTGCTAGACTTAAAAACTGATAGCGAAGTATCTTTTGGATATTGAATAATCATAAATAAGGAAGGCTATGTTCCCGTTAATTGTTGTACACACTATAAGCATTTGAATTGCAGTTGATTATAGGGATAAGACATTTGAAAGCTTCGAAAACATGGATGTTTTCGCAGAGCGCCCAGGGATTGGGTTTACAGCGACTTTCAA
>DDLV01000049.1 GCA_002340325.1 Glaciecola sp. UBA2563
GTTTTCGAAGCTTTCAAATTACTAATACCTATAATCAACTGTAGATTAACATCTTAGAAAATCAGCAACACTTAAACAGAACATAGCCATATACTTTAATCGTTATTTGTGAGCATAGTGGTTTTAAAATATAAAAAATAGCAAGATAAAAATTACAAGAATAATAACTACACAACAATCGCAAAGCAGAGCAACACCCAATAAAGCACTATTTTCTTAACAGGTAATGCTCACAAATTTACCAACAATAATAAGGACACGTAGGCTATGACTGAGACATCAAGTTCACCATATCCGCATATTTTTAGACCTTTAGATTTAGGTTTCACAACACTAAAAAATAGAATCATTATGGGCTCTATGCATACTGGCTTAGAGGAGTTGCCAGATGGGCACAAAAGAATGGCCGCCTTTTTTGCTGAGCGTGCCATAGGCGGTGTTGGACTCATTGTCACCGGCGGTATTGGACCCAATGATGAAGGTGCAACCCATGCCGTGACAAAGCGTTTGGATTCAGATCAAGCGGTCACCAACCACAAAGAAGTTACCGATGCCGTGCACGAAGCAGGCGGCAAAATTTGTATGCAGATCCTGCATACTGGGCGTTACGCTTACAACAAAGACTTAGTAGCTCCCTCCGCAATTCAAGCCCCGATTAACAAATTCGTTCCCCATGAACTAGATGAAGAGGGGATCCAAAAACAAATCGAAGATTTTGTTTATACAGCCAAGCAGGCTCAGCGTGCTGGATACGATGGCGTGGAAATTATGGGGTCTGAAGGTTACTTTTTGAATCAGTTCATTGCCAGTCGAACAAATAAAAGGAACGATAGATGGGGTGGCAGCTACGAGAATCGCATTAGGTTGCCTATCGAAGTGGTCAGCAGAGTTCGACAGGCTGTTGGAGACAAATTTATTATCATCTATCGACTATCTATGCTTGATTTGGTCGAGGGCGGAAGTACTTACGACGAGGTTGTGACGCTGGGTCTGGAGATTGAAAAAGCAGGCGCAAGTATAATCAACACAGGTATTGGCTGGCACGAAGCCAGAATACCGACAATTGCCACCAAGGTGCCAAGGGCGGCATTTACGTGGGTAACGGCAAAATTCAAAAAAGCACTCAATATTCCGTTGGTGACTTCAAACAGAATAAATACCCCAGAAGTTGCAGATGAGGTATTGGCAAGAGAGGATGCTGATTTAGTTAGTATGGCGAGACCTTTTCTTGCGGATGCTGATTTTGTTAACAAGGCAGAAGCGGGTAAACCTGAAACGATAAATACTTGCATAGGGTGCAATCAAGCGTGTCTAGATCACGTATTCGTTGGCAAGATGACAAGCTGTCTGGTAAACCCCAGAGCATGCCACGAGACTGAATTAAATATTGTCGAAGCCGACGTGAAGAAAAAAATTGCCGTGGTTGGTGCAGGCCCTGCGGGTCTAGCAGCTGCGGTAACGGCTGCGCAACGCGGACATGACGTTACATTGTATGAAGCTGACAAAGAGATTGGTGGTCAGTTCAATATTGCAAAACAAGTCCCCGGCAAAGAAGAATTTTATGAAACCATTCGTTATTTTGACGTGCACCTAAAGCTTCTCAATGTAAATGTGCAATTAAACACCAGAATATCCGCGGCTGAACTTGATGAACTAGGGTTTGATGAGGTGATTATCGCTACCGGTATAGAACCCAGAGTGCCGGATATTCCAGGTATTGATCATCCCAAAGTGCTCAGTTATATCGACGTGTTAAAGCATAAAAAGCCGGTAGGAAACAAGGTTGCGTTGATTGGCGCAGGCGGAATAGGCTTTGATACATCTGAGTTTCTCTCGCACGGTGAAGTATCAACATCAACTAACATTCCGGCGTTTATGAAAGAGTGGGGTGTTGATATGGCATTAGAATCGCGCGGAGGCGTTGAAGGCATGCAGCCAATTCCGGAGCCTTCACCAAGAGAGATCTTTTTATTGCAGCGAAAGACAACAAAAATCGGCTCGGGGTTGGGCAAAACAACGGGTTGGGCGCATCGCGCTGGATTGATGATGAAAGGCGTAAAGATGATTGCTGGCGTTGAATACATCAACATCGACGATGAAGGGTTTACCATTAAAGTCAATGACGAGCTACAAACGCTTGACGTTGATAACATCGTGATATGTGCAGGCCAACTGCCGTTGAGACAGCTTTCAAACGGACTTAAAACAAACCACCATCTCATAGGCGGTGCTGATATAGCAGTTGAACTTGATGCTAAACGCGCGATAGATCAAGGGACACGTTTAGCTGCCGAACTATAATAGGCACTCAACAGACGGTGATACCAGGGTTGGTTCACCGGGTTTTATTGTGTTGTTTATTCCTGTAGGGCTTTATATTCGTCATCAAGTTGTAGCGAATAATAGATAAAATGCCCTACAAAGCCGAATGCTAGTGACAAAGCGATCCACTTCCCGCGCTTTTCAGAGTTAAGTAATTTGGTTGATGTTGCTGCTTTTATTGCAAATAACACATGTATAGCCAAAAACAACACTACGATATAAGTCTCAAACATCTTTTTTTCTCCATGCATTTAATAAGCGGTGTGGAGTATACTCAAACAGGCATCGACTGTCCTTTATACTGACTATACGTTCGTATGATTATACTTTTGCATTTTGATGAGGATGTCATCATGACTGACGATAAAAGGAGCGTATATGATTTGTAGAATGTGGCACGGAAAAACTAAACAAGCAGATGCTGACGCTTATGAACAGTTTTTGATTGAAAGAGCAATTCCAGATTATCGTTCGATAGCTGGTAATATTGATGTCGCAATACTGCGGTGGGACGAAGGTGATGTAACGCATTTCATCACGAGAACACATTGGGACTCTGAAGAGTGCATCAAAGCATTTGCGGGAGAAGACTCATTAGACGCAAAATACTATCCTGAAGATAAGGATTTTTTGCTCGAATTTGAGCCATTTGTTGTTCATTACGACGTGGTTAGGATGGAAAGCTCGCCTAGGTTTTATGAACGTACGTAGTATTTTATTCGATGTTTTGTTACTTGGGCTTCATCTAAACAATCATATTCAACCCCTGATAAAACAGGGGTAATTAGATTAAAAAGTCGTGTAAGACGTAATTTCAGTGTTTTGGATACCATACTGGATCGGTCTTTTTATATTTTAAGAATAACGACGCTAATGCCATTATCGCCAAAAGAAAAGCGGCGCTGACAAAAATGATGATTGCGCTGTTAGGGGAGAGCGCATTTGTCGTCACTGGTATAATGATAAAAAAACTCCCAATATAAGTTAAGACCTGAAAGCCAGTCTCACCGAACTCATTGTTGTGCAGTACATACAACATTATTAATTGTGCTATCAATGAGCACAATAAAAAGGACGAAAACAGCAGAGTCCATGTTTCCCAAGACCAGTCTGTTAGCAGGAAACAACTAAAAAAGAATATTGCAAATGCCAATGTTATCTTGCCTTGCTGGCGCATAATATAGAGAAAAATCAGTGTTCTGAGTCTATTTTGTTGTTGAAAGATCGGCAGCAGACGTAGTTGTGTTAACAGCGTTTTTCGTTGATTGAGTTGACGGTATAAAGGTAGCCAAAACTCTCCTAATGCCACCAAAATTAGGATAAATATTAGCATAAACTTGTTACTTTCTGCATTTATCCATTGATACTTTATTGCTAATGAAGTTCCGCCAGCAAGCAATAATGGATACAGCAAAAACAACTGCCAATTCGCATGACGGTTTGTAAACAGGTTATCGATAAGGTGATGAGCAGACAGTGTCTGTCTGCTGTCTTTATCAACATTAATTCGCTTTTCTCGACCAGGTTTTTCAACATGCTCAGACGAAGACGCTGCTCGGTAATCCTTATACCATACGGATGGGTTTTTATCAGCTCGTAGCAGTTTAAGTTTCTCACCATCGGCTGTAGATTCGCTTAAACGTTTTGGAAGCCAGGGGCTAACTAAAACTAAACAAGCACCTATCACAGCTAGGTAAATGACAAGCCAGTTATGCTCATTGTCTGTTATAACCATCGTTAAGAGCAAAATGGCCCCAAAGAAGTTAATCAGCGCCGATTTTAGTGACCAGAAGCTGATCAACATAATTGATAAGATAACGCCAAGACAAGCCAACACGTATAGCGGATGAGGAATAAAGAATAGCGCAGGCAATACGCTTATTATTAAGAGATGTCTCACGGCTTCCTTTGTTTTTCTGGCGTAATTAGGTATGAGTGATGCGTGAGGTAATTGTGTAACCGTGATCATTCTGGCGGCTATACTCCCCCAATAGGAAAAACTTGCAATGCAAATTAGTATTAACGCTGCATCATAATGGTCGCCCATCACCGCTAGCACCGCGAAGAATAGCAAAGCAATGGTCCAAAAAAGTGACCAGCCTGAAATTAATTGTTCTGATAATCTCATCTGGTCAACTCCACAAATATATCTTCCAGAGATAATGCAACATCTTGCACATTGGCACCCTCTGGAAGCACTGCGTCTATGTTGATTGCTGAATGCTTTTCAATAATGCAGGTGATCTCGTTACCCTGACGATATTGTTTTATGCAGTTAGGTAGATTTAGCAGTTTCTTTGATTCAGTTACTAACTCTTCTTCAGAGTTCGTACACGGCAATTCAACAACTAGCTTCGTTATCGTTTCTTTAAGGTCGTCAAGCGGCATGAAGCACTGTATTTTACCCTCGTTTAAAATAGCGACCTTGTTGGCTATGCGCTCAAGATCTGAGGTGATATGTGTAGAAAACACGACAGCCTTGTTGTTATCTGATGCCAATTCGATGATCTCTGTCATGAGTTCTCGACGGGCTGATGGATCGAGAGATGCAGCAGGTTCATCGAGGATTAATAAATCGGGCGAGTAACAAAGCGCGAGTATCAACATTAATTTTTGTGCTTGTCCGACGGATAAATCACCAACTCTAGCGTCTAGGTTGAGTTGCCAGTGACTACACAGTTTGCTTTCTCTTTCTTTATTCCAAGTTGGATAGCATTGAGCACGAAAGTCGAGTGTTTGTCTAACTGTCATCCACGGTACTTCGGAACAAGTCTGTGGTACATAGCCGAGTTTTTCTCTTACTATTGGACTTAAATCACGGTTAGGCTCGTCAAAAAGTGATATTTCAGAATCATTTTGACTTGATTCTTCTGTTGCGTTGTCTGTCGGATGAAGACCGAGTAAACATGACAGTAAAGTCGACTTTCCGCTTCCGTTTTTACCGAGTAAGCCAATTACGTCACCCGATTGTATTTCCCAATCGAGATTTTTGAGTAACCTTGTTGACCCAAAAGATTTTGATAGATTTTTAATTTGTACCACTTGAGTCATTTAGCTCCCTCCTTTGCTAATACATCTAACATCAGTTGTTTTAACTCGGGGATCGTCATGCCGAGCTGTTGAGACTCTTCAATTAATGAAGAGATTTGCGCAACGATTAACTTTTGCCGGTCGTTACTAACGTCATGATTTTCGCGGACGGCAACTTGCATTCCTTTTCCTCTTACTCGGACTAAGTAGCCTCGTTCTTCCAGTAAAGAATAGGTTTTTGAAATCGTCATTGGATTGACCTGTAATTTTGTCGCTATGCTGCGAACGGATGGAACGAACTCTCCTGCTGACAGCTGACCGCTGAGAATGCGTTTTTCCAATTGCTCATACATTTGGCGATAAATCGGTACGCCGGAACTTGGTGATATCGTAAAGTTCATTATCATCTCGCTATGTGTATTAATACAATAATACACTAATATAGTTGAGTCAACTTTGATTTTTTATGATGGGTAACGTTAAAAAGGCGAATACAAAAAGGTGAGCGCCAATCTTCATTCTTTATAGCACCGTTACTAACGCATAGCAGTTTGCAAGAAGTGCTCTGTTGTTTGCGCTGGAAAGTACTCTTCAGCTCCTCTTTATGGGGAGGAGATTGTTTAATGCACATATTGGGCAGCTTTGTATTTCGAGCGTAACATAGGGAGAACTAATTCGAAGTGCAGAAAAATCTGAACAGGCAACACGAAATCTTAGCGATTTAGAGGGCTTTGGCGCTCGATTAGAAATTTTGGATTTCACTATGGAGTCTGCAACACATTTTGGCCAAGTGAGATCCGAACTTGAGTTATCAGGTCAAACAATTGGGGCATATGACGCAATGATAGCAGGGCATGCGCGAAGTTTGGGGTTAATACTTGTAACAAATAATATTAGAGAGTTTGAAAGAGTCGACGGGCTACGATTTGAAAATTGGTTAATAAGGTGAATTAGTCTCAAATCGTGAGCCATACGACGTCAAGCCCAATGGCCATCTTATTGTTTAGCTATACCCCCAGTGTTTGAGGTGCTCAAGCGAATGTATTTACTTCTGCAAACATTTCGCTGATTTTCTTAAAAAGAGACGCTTCTTCCTCTTCATCATCCGTATTGTCTAGTTCCTTTAAGAGTTCTAAAAACGATGTTTCGCCGCCATTTGCATTAGTCGATTTAAGCGCTTCTAGACCGCCCATTGACGCGATTTTTTCTTTCATTTTTTCCATCATATCGACCATCTCTTGCTCCGTGATTTCACCGTTTTTATCAGCGTCAAACTTCTCAAATAATGCGATCATCCTATCGTTATCGAGTAATTTACCTTGTTCTGATGCACTTATTTCCTCTATCGTAACTCCACCAGAATTATCGGTATCTGCTGCTTTTAGATTATTGGAAAGTGATTCCTTGTTCATCATTAGATTTGCGTTTGGCATTACATTACTACTATTGGATATTGTATTCATCATGGTTCCTCGGTCTATCATGCTATTCGTCAAAGAGGCAAGTTGAGCATGGCTATATTGCCTGCAGAAAAAAGCGTATTTGCACAACTTACTTATGTAAGCATTTTGCAAAAATTTGACCATCGCGAAGACATTTACACTTCATGACAATCGTCGTGAATTGATTGGTAAAAAGCTGTTAATTTGGGCGATAGTCAAGAATATGCGAGTGAAATTATGCCGGATAGATGGAATGATTCGTCTCAATTGCGAATCTATATCTTTGCATTCCTTTACATATGCGATGAAGTTACAACGCTATCATTTGATATCCGCATCCTCTTACGGTGACGATGCATTCTACGCCAGCATGATCTGAGAATTTTTTCCGGAGATTACTAATATGCATATCAATTGTTCTATCGTAAGGTTTTAGCTCGCGATTAAAAATATTTTCGCAGATATCTTCTTTGCTGACGGCTGAGCCAATATTGATCCACAACAATTGCAGTATTGAAAACTCAGTCCCTGTTAAACGAACCTTTATCCCATCTGATAAAAGAGCATTAGAGTTCATATCAAGCGTAAATTTGCCATTTCGCAGTTCAGTCTGGGTACCAATATTGTGCCCAAATGAAACTCTGCGAAATACGGCGTTGATCCTCGCTAACAGTTCCATTGAATCAAAGGGTTTTGCAATAAAGTCATCTGCGCCAATTTCCAAGCTTAACAATCGTTCATGACGCTCATCCTTCGCAGTAAGCATAATGACGGGTGTGACATGCGTCATGCGAAACTGCTCGAGAAATTCAAAACCATCCATTGTTGGCAGCATCAGATCTAGCAGTATCAAGTCAAAAAGAAGGCCGCTCTTGGCCATCTTCAAACCGCCTTTCCCGTCGTGACGCACCGTCACGTGAAAGCCTTCTTTAGTCAACAATTCCGATATTAGTAAGCACAACTCAACGTCATCTTCGATAACCAAAATGGATTTAGGTTTACGCATTTAATCCTCTTCTCTCTGGTCAATAAAGGTCATGGTGTAATCACCGAGCGGTCCAGGCCGTTGTTCGATCACCAAAAACTGATCGTTAGTGTCCTCGTCTAGTACTAAATTCGTTTGTCCTAATATTTGTTCTACACCATCCACATTTGCCAGTGCAAATACCTCGTAGCTGTTGTTGAGTAAAACTATATCGGTCGGATTTCCAAGTCGCCCTGTTACTCGATTTTGTGCGGTATCGATAACCTCATCGCTTTTGACAAAGTAAACACTGATATTGTTGAAGTCTTCGTTATCGATTAGGTTAACTACTGTCACAAGATTATCGAAGAAGCGGTCTCGTTGACTGTTGTCAACGTCAATGATGTTATAGATGACGCGAATTTCGTCAATAATGCCATCGCCATTTTCATCAAAATTACCATCACCATCATCATCGACGAATTCCTCTCGGTTAAACAAGAATATGGTCTTATCTGAGTTTTCGGCTAATGAGAGGCGTTGGTTCTGAATCAAAACGACATCGCTTTGATTGTCAATGATACTAAGCGAATAATCACCCCGATTAACGTCAAATGTGGAAGAGGTGCTGCCAATCGTCAATCCGGAGATATCTACCTCTGCGTCATCTTCAAGTTGTGCGATATTGGATTCAATGTCCACTATGCCTGAGTAATTAGGCTCTAAATCATCTATGGCAATCCCATTATAAAAACGGACTCTTGATTGACTGTCTTGTGGGTCAAAGTTCGCCACTTGTCCGTTACTGATACTGTCCATGGTTAACTGAGTAGCAGCAATAGTAGGATTATCCATAATCGAGATAATGTATTGGCTAGGTGCGTTGTAACTGATTTCAGATGATTCAAACAAAACAGTATTGGAGCCGCTTTCGGTGAGATAGACGATGTACTCTTCTTGATCAAGCTTTAAGTTGTCGGATAGCAGTCCTGTTTGCGCCGAGCCTATATTAGTTGCTTCATTAAAGGTTTGGTCGTCTTCCGATAGCCAGACATCAATCGAGGCAAATTCAGTAGATAGATTTAGCAATTGAAGATTAAACAAATCATTATCGTCGTCATCCTCTTCATCGATAAGTGGGATTTGGTATTGTACGAGTTGCGGTGAATTAATATCTCCAGTGAGGACAAATAAGCTCGTCTCTTCAGTCAATACTTCAAATTCACCAGTTAAAATGACCTCTAAATCATCCCTTCGAGTGCTGTCATCGTTTTGTAGTGCAATTTCATATTCATACCGACGAGCTACGATTGTTGTTCTTGCCGTTGCTTCTTCATAATCAATCCCTGAAAAATTTAAGAAAATCTCATCGTCGGGATCATCCGATAAGTCTTCTTCAATGAACATAAATAACTCAGGCGCGTTGGGAGACGCGTTATAGAGTCTTACGAAGCCCTCAGTATCGTCATCTGAACCGCCACAAGCCGTGAGACTTGCTGTTAACACTAAGACGATAGGAAAAAATAGAAAATGCTTGATGGTTTTGTTTACGTGTAAATCCAATGGTTTTGTCCCTTTTATTTTATGTACACTAGAGTCAAAGCCGTTTTGTAAAGTTTCAACTTTTACAAAGTTTTACATTAGCGTTAAAAACGCAAGACGCTACTCCTCCATTTCAGCTGAGCTGACAACATCAAAAAGGTGATTATCAAGTTTTGCGGCATCTGAGGGTGTAATAAACGAGAAATCATGGTAGATGTCTTGGGCAATGAAATAGACATTTTCATCTTCGGTTAACTTGCTTCGCCATAACCCGGAATGGTCAGTGGAGGAGCGTTTAAATAGTGAAAATTTATCACCTTTTTTAATGCCATGTTTTTCACCAAGCTGGATTAAATAATCATCATGCTGCTGGCTACTAATAAGCGAGAATGCGGGTTTGCACTGAATAACGTGATCGATGTCTTCGACGGTTTCGGCGACCAGATTGAGCAGGGATGTTCCGAATTGAGAACGCCAAAAAGCGCTAGAACTCAAGTCAATTACCTCATGCAGCGAATGCTCCCATCGAGCTGATGTATTTACGCGATCTTCGTAAATAATGGACTGTTGAATTGTGTCTAAGATAAACAAGCTAATGGTAAAATTTCGATGCATTTGCGTGTTACTGATCCTGAACCTGCCAGAGACTTGTGTTTTCTCAATCATTCCTATGTCATCAATCTTGCCAAATAGAACATACTGACTGTTAAATTCTTTTAGTAAAAACTGAGAGAATTCCGCAAGCTGTGAAGCATGTTTATTTAGAAAAATGTCTTTTGACCCTATAAATTTATTGATAAATGTCGCATTGAGTGATGTCGATTGCAGTGTAACCTGTTGGTGGAAACGCGACCCAATTACATGCCCGATATCAAAAATTTGTCCAATTGTCGTTTGCGAGGGAACATCAATATAAAAGGGGGCTATTACTATATTTTTTTTGTGTTTGGTGCGCTCACAATCAGGTTTTTCAGCGAGTTCTACACTGACATATATTGTTAAAATATCATTGATGATTGATTCATTTTGGATGTCTACGCTTCGCACCGACGAGACGGTATTGAGCTTTATAGTGCTATCAAGTAATACACCATTTAACATGACATCTTGCGCTGAAATCATGTAGCCGCCTCGATAACTCGCATCAGCTACCGCATTTTTGATTGTCATCCGACGGACTTCTTCAAACGGGGTGTTGCCGATTTTCATCGAAGCTGCACCTTCCACCCACTTTCCCGCACTCGCTATGTCTGGAAACAAAACAGTGATGAATAGAAACAAAAGTCGTGCTTTCATATTAGTTAAAAATAGACAGTAAGTTACCGATTAACGTCGGTTGTTGATTTTTAGTAGGCTCACCTGTCCCGCTATATTCAATCCTTGCATTTCCGATGTTTGTCGAATTAATGGAATTTGTTTCTTGGTTTATGTCTGCAACTCGAATAATCCCTTCAACCCTTAAAAACTCCTCACCTTCTGTCAGTTTTATCCACTTCTCTCCAGACACCACAAGGTCACCGTTTGCGAGCACGTCTCTGACAAAAACATTAACCGTTCCCTCCAGGTCGTTGGATTGGCTTACTTTTGAATTTGCATTGAAGGAGCTTGCCTGATCATGAGATAAGTCCATATCATTCGTGCTTGCGTTAATTGGGCCAACCCGAAGCTGAAAATCATTCAATGAAAAATCACTGTCTTTATCTCTTGCAAGTGCTTGGTTTTTACTCGCTTTTGTTTCTTCTTCCAGCTCTACAAAAATCATATCGCCGATACGGTATTGACGTTTTTTGGAAAAAAGACTGTGGTATTCCAACGGATTAAATAAAGAACCTGTGGGTGGATTAATTGTTTCAATATCTTTGGTGTGAATAGGTGCGAAATTCGGGTCTCTAAACGCCGGTTCGCTCTTATTATTCTGCGGATTAATCGGCTTAAGTACTATGTTTTTATTCGTTGGAATGGCATCCACAACGCTTTGCTGTGGTGGTACTGATGTCGCACAACCGTTGCAAAACAATATTGAAAATCCGATGACTACCATGAATGATTTAACGGTATGTATCATGTGAAAGCTCCAAAAATGAATCATCGGCAAATGGAAATGCCTCGCTTGTGGCTGTGTCTCCTGCTGCTGGTGGAGTGGCAATTGAGTTATCTTCAATCGATTTAGTTACAGATAGTGGTTCGTCTGAGAAGAAAAGTTGGCTCGATGAATCAACGATGTTTTGCGCCAGTGATTTTCCTGTCACACTTTCGGTTATCATGTTAATTGAGTTGTATACGATTGATGCGGGGCCGAACATCATATAAGACCCAACCATAGACGATGTAGTGCTCACGTCGCTAGCGGTGACAGATTGATAAAGATCTGAGACAAACGGAATATGATTAAGCACATTAAAAGAATCAAAAACGTCATTCAGCTCAAGGCCATCAGTGCCAAAAAGCGCAGATTCAAGCGAACCTTGTTTTGCAGGAGTAATCGCAGTGGTAGTATCTTTATTGTCAGTCGGTTTGTTTTCAGTTTCTATTTCGGCGCTCGTAAACAAAGATTGCTGAAACGCGTTCAGTAATTTGTTTTGCGAATCGCTCAAGCTGGAATCGCCGGGGATAATATTTGCTAACTGGTCCCCACTTGGAGTCGATGATTTCTCAATGGTTTTGTTCGTAGCAGATGAAGGCGCTTGAGGCTCTTCAACGTTTACATTAGGACCGTCAACGCTCAGAAAAGCGTCTTTTAACTGAGTGAAAATGCGAGCAAAAATAACATTGGAATCAAATGCGCCGTCGCTCGCAGGATCCCGATCAAGTGTATTATTTGGTTGCCTTATGGTATCCGTTATCGCGGTGTTGTTTATGGCGTTAGTTATAGATTGGGGGCTAAAGTTGTTGCTGGTGTTTGTACTTGTCTCAATCATGGCGTTGCCCTTTGAAGATTATGAGAAACAGTCTACCCACAGTTGTTTTGAAAAGATGTTTTCCTTTTTCAAACACATGTAATAAATAATCAAACAAAAAACATAAAAAACTATATTAATCAATGAAATGGATTTCATTTACAAGGTTTTTTCAAATGTAAAACTCCGTAAAAGATAACGGAAAGATTTCCACTGTTTGTAAATGTTTTTAAAGTTTTTGATGAAACATTGTTTCAATCAAAAAGTTTTGCTAGCGTTTATGCGAGAGGTCACGAATAACATATGCTAAAAGCAGAGGTTTCTATGACGCTTGAACAACTTAACGCGTTTGACGCAGTGGTAAAACACGGCACGATCCGCAGCGCAAGTATTCAGTTACAAAAGACTCCAGCAACAATCAGCCTCTCTATAAAGTCGTTGGAAGACAAGTTAGGGATCGTTCTGTTCTTAAGAAGTGCCCATCGTTTAACGCTCTCTCCAGCCGGCGTCGATGTTTACAAGAAAGTAAGCGTAATATTGCAAAGCATAAACGAAGTTAAAACAGTCGCAAATGCCATTAGATCCACAAAAGAAAGGAATTACAAAAACTCGTCTGTTTTGGATTGAGTCTCAAGAAGCCATCCGTCAAAAATATGGATGAGTGTGCCAGCTTATAAAGAGTAAATAATGGCTAGCACTATTTATGGACTGACTCTGCCAATAAGTCGGTAATGTGGACGTTTAAACAAACCAAAACCCGGTAGAGAATGTTGACCTTCATAAAGCTCATCAACGATAAGCAGATCTTCTAAGTAGGGGAGATGATCCTTGTTGAGAAACACATGATCAGTAGCAAATATCGTGGTGAGGATTTCGCGCTGTAGCCAACTATGTCTCGCTCGGTGAGTTGGCGGTTGTTTTTGCGAAACATAAAAGTCTGCAATGGCCAGCACACCCTCAGGGTTAAGATGCGCCTTTGCACATTCTAGTGCTTGCCACCAAGCCGGGATCATCGTCAGCGAATAGCAAAAACTAACTATATCCGCTTTAACACCCAGTGACATAGAGCAAGCATCCGTTTCAACCAACTCAACGTTAGTTATTCCTAATTGCAAGACTTTTTCTTTAGCTTTTGCTAACAATGACGGCGTTAAATCAACGATGATTAGTTTATCTAATGCCCTCAGCCGCTCTATCGGCGTGTAGTCGAGAATCGCTCCTGTGCCGCCTCCAATATCAAGCCACACATTACCTGGGTAGTCGGCCACTCGCTCAAAAAATACATTTCTCTGTGGGCAGATATCTTTTCGAGATTTATCGTATAAATCCGCTTGCTTGTTATAGAAGGACTCTAAGCGATCTTTGTGTGTCTCACCATCAAATCGACAGGTTGTCAGATACAAATAACTGCGCAAACGTTCGGACAAGTTCATGTGAATAAACTCTTATCTAGCCACTTTATCGGCGATAAAAAAACTACCGTAGCTTTTTACACGGCAATCAAAATGTAAAGCTTCGGCCAGCTCGTGATTAAGTTCATAAACACCTTGCAATACTGGCTGAATAATGGCTAAAAACCCTTCATACGTACCAGCACTTCGCCATATCGCTCGTCCCGATGTTGCCAATGAAGAAGACAACATTTCAAAGTGCTTGTACAACTGTTCAGGCCGGCTTGCCAGCCAGTCCATATGATCTAATAAGACCATATGTGTGAAATACTCAGGTTTTTGTTGCGCGTACTCTGCTAGATTGCCGGTAACTACGGTGACTCTGTCGACGAGAGCTCGCAACTTTAAGAAATTCTCTTCTCTCAGATAATCTGGCATGGCGTCAAACGTATATTCACCGTTGAGATAAATCTGATAGAAATAATTATCTTTTTCAGGGTAAGCTGCCAACGATCTCAAAACATTTTCAACAAATTTACTCAACGACATGTGATGCGTTTTTTCAATCAATTCTAACTGACTAGGAGGCACACCTAGAAGGTAGCTCAACTTCGATAAATTCATCATGCCCAGAAGGAGTTTGTGGGCAGGATGTGATTTGATTTCATTCTCAAATCGCTCGGTGGCTAGACGAGAATTTGGTTCATTGAATATCTGATTTATTTTTCCGTGAAGTCCAGTCAGCTTAAAATACTGGCGTACTAACTTGGCATAGAACCCACAGGTACCAATCTTCACTATGGTTCCAGATTTGCTGAGTTCTTTTGTGCGGCTTGTCCAATACTCATATGATAGTGCTGAAAGATGAGGTTTTAACTTCGTATTTAACAACTGGGAAAACTCTGGATGTCCACCACGACCAATCAATTGAAAGTAGTCGTCATAGTCTAATTCCTTTATCGCAGCGATTTTAAGTTCTAGCAACGCATTTTGAGCAGGATTCATATCGACACAGTGAATAGCCTCTGGCTCATCTAAAAGATAATCCAATGCATTGCATCCGGCCGAGGTGATCATCAATAACTTCGAGCAACTGTCTAGTTCCATGGCTTTTCTATCGAGCCGTGGATCTTCCCAACAGAAGTTATATATTAAATTTGAGGAATGGATTTTGCGAAAAAGTTTTTCGCTCATAAGTCGATTTCCGAATTGGACTTTTCAACAGATTCGACGCCTGGATTCTGTGTAATAGCAACTGCTACTTTAAAGCATTCGAATAAGTCAAAGACATTACTCTTTATTGCATATCTTTATGACATAAAAATTACATCAACGAATTCTTATTGAATAAAGAGTACCGAAATCATCGGTTGAAAGGATGTAGTTAAGGCGTTATCTCTTTGTCTATCGCCTCAAGCATAGTTTGATGGCTTGAAGTATTAAATAGAATAGATTGTTCTTGCAAAAACTCTGCGGCATTGTCAACCGCGTCCATCAAAACGGCCACTACATATCGATTTGAATGGGGCGATTCGTTCATTTTTTCTGGTACTGAAACATCGAAAATGACTTGATTGGTATCTAAATCAAAATGCCTGATTCTCATCCCCTTAAAGCTCGGTGTATCCGTTTTGCCCGGTAGCATGAAATTAACTTCCAATTTTATTGAATCAACTGGCGACAAACTTTTGCTTTGCTGCTGAATTTTAATTGCCACTAAGATAATCGACTTATGCAGCTTACTTTCGGTAAGCTCACTGTCGGGAATAAATGCATTGATAGAAATAGCCAATAGTCTTTCCTTATACTGTTAAATGATTCACGTCCAATATAAAAAACAAAGTTGGAATCAGTTGTCTGACGATACACAATCAATGTTGTATGACTGACAAGTCTTTCGCAGATTTATGTCGCGAAACCTACAAACAATTGTTCGTTTAGCTAAAGACGACCTCAGCGATACAGGCGTTGTCTCTCACAGAGTGCAACGCATTATTAAAATTCAGCTCATTGTCAAACAGTATGCTTTTAACCACAATCTTGCCGGCCTGATCTTTGATCACAAAGAATTTTTCTCCTTCAGGTGTAGACGCAACGGCTATTTTCTCACTCATCATAGAGCCTACGCGTACGTCTTTAATGGATTGCTCAGCTTCAACTTTATCGCTAAAAGACACGCTGGTCATGAGTTTTTGCCCCGATCCATTGAGGTATTGAAATTGAAACTCTCCATCACTTTTCGCCATTATTTCAAAAACTGCAGACATGATTTTCTCCTAATAGTTACAAACCCTGATTGTGAAATGGGTAGGGCTTGATGTCGCATATTTAAGGTGTTTGCAAAGCTCAGTGCAAAGCTCGCGCCAGTTTATTCGGAGAGAAAAGGGGGGCAGAGATAAGACTTTCCACAAAATAAGAAACCAAAGATCGCCTAACCTGCGGCGAATGGTCAAAACTGTAGGTTCAACTCATACCAAACCATATCCGCAGTGATTGCATGGTTTGTATTTCCCATGAAATGGCGAATGTAATCGTCGTATCTGTTGGTATTGGCGCTGTTGTACAGGGTGATTGTCGTTGTAGTTACATCCGAACTGCTGTCTACAACCTGACTAATATCATCGAGCCCCACGGTCATCGGCAGCAAGCCTTGCAGTGGGCCGAATAGTGACCATGATACTGGGATGGTTTGGTTAGTGTCGTCTTTGACATCATAGATAAATGCAATACTTAACACATCACTCTCTGATTCGCTGTAATCATATTGACCATCTTCGCCTAGTTCAGAATAGTTCTCAAAATCCAACTCTGGATGAATTAACGGGAGTTGGTTATCGAGGGCAAGGAGTATATCGCTATTTATCACTTGTCGATTTACGTCATAAGTGCTGATGCCAAACAAGGACCGTATGCTAGCCAAGTTATCTTTAGTTACGGACTTATGCAGTGCTTCGTCGACAAAGCGATGGCTGTCAAAGACAGGTGCAACGTCACCGTCAGATGATAATGCAACGGTAAAATGCTCATTGACCTGAAATAGTTGCGATAGCGTCGTCCGATCATGTTGTATGATAATAGGGTAGGGAGCTGCTATTTCTATCGCTGATATTTCAATGCCTTGTTCTGAGCCATCGTCAAACTCTCTAGTGAGTTCAGAAGAGCCAGTAAGTTGCTCTTGCAGACTACTTCCGAAGACCGTAAATGAATGTAGTGGCCAAGGTTCGCCTATAACTCTGCAGACTTCAGTACTCTGAAACAAGGACTGTTGATTGTCTTGGCTGATCCAATTCATCACAGGCGCCGATGCATCGTCTGTTTGCTTTTCGACAAAACTTCTGTGCCGCAAAATTATATCTCTGGAGACGCATTCACAGTTTTCGTTCGCTTTTAGTGAATCGAAGGTTGCTTCATAAAAGTAATCCGCGTTAGAGGGAACATCGACAAAACTATTTACATCCAAACCGACTAATCCTTCTCCCATTTGTGTTTCGGCCACAAGCGTAAACGTCAAATCATCGTTAAACGTTTCTATGGTTACTTGCCCATTTTGATCCGCTTGATATGTTGACAGTACATTCCAGTTTTCATCTTGCAAATAAATGGTGTATTGAGTAAATGCTTGCTCTTGACCGCAGTCGTTTTTCAGTGTTCCAACCACGTCGAATTGGATGGGTTGCGATACAGCAATAGTGCTTTCCCCGCTGTCTGAACCACATCCCTGAATAAGTAGAATTAACGTTAGAGTAGGTAAATATGAATGCTTCATCTTGTTACGCCTTATTCAAGTTCTTTTTTTGGTGTTTGCAAATCTTGCGCGGGATAAACCAGTTGAAATAGATGGTTTAACGAAGATGTTTCTTCAATGGGAACGGCAAGCGCCGTATTTTCATGCACAACTTGCACGAGCAGTTCGGTATGGATGTTTGTATCAAATGGTGATTGATGGCTAATTGGCAAATCTGCATATCGTTCAATCTCTAGCAGAAATACATCACCGACAGTTACGCCACGAGATTTACCCATATCGATAAGGTAGCCATTGTCTGTGCTCGCTATGATTCGACTATACGGTGGCGTGCAAGTTAGTTTGGTATCGATATCGACCACCGCTCGTTTAATCTCTTTAGCGATAAGTTGCTCGAATTTGCCGTTGGTTTCGGTTTCTTCATGTGTCGCGACGTGAGAATGTACGTTCCCAACTGAGGTTGTAGAGAATGGATAGTGCTTTTCAATCAGAAGCGCTTTCTTATAAACGTCGAGAAGAAAGACAGACAGCACATATTCACCTTCTTGATCACTTATGATCCCGAACAATGCGAGTTGATGGCCGTGACGGCTGGCGACAAACCGCGAGAGTGCATCAATGGTTTCAGCATTTTTCTGATTAAAGCGTTTTAGAGAGAGAAGTTGCTTCTGTGAAAAATCGATGGTGAGCGATGCGATTTGATTATGAAGTTCTTGCTTGAATGTCTTGCCTATCAGATTTCCTAGACGGTTAACTTCAAAGCTGCTGGGTTGTTCTCTAAGGTCGATAAAAAAGGGCGTGACGAGTAGGTCTCTGTTGTATTTATTAAAATTACAACGCTGGCGTGATGATCCGCCTGTGTTTACATGCCCCATTAGTTCCTTATCAATTATAGACTTTGCCACTACACCTCTATACTTATCAAACGTGTTAATTATCGCGCTTATGCCTTTGTTTTCAGTTGCTGTGCCTGACGACTTTCCAATTACATCAGTAGCCTGCGAACCGTTTAGCCATTTATTAGAAGCTAAAGAATTTGCTGACATCAGGATTAATACAAGAGCAACAATGGGTGTAATTAGTATCGAGTTTTTTAAGTAAGACCAAGTGGCTTTGCATACACGATTTCTGCACATGTCTTTCATCTTTAGAGTGAAGGTGTCATAGCAAAATCGTAAATGAATTCGACGCATAAAGATGTTTGATTGTTTTGCTTAAAATGTAAGATTTTTCTAATACCCTACGCATCTATCGTGTTTTTAATTTTAATATTTACAAAGCTTTACATTCGTTAGCGTATTATTTCTTCATATATTTGTTACCTTATAAAATGAGAGCATTTGGTATTAGATAACAGGATAGGGTGAGAACATTGCAAATCTTAAAACCTCTTAACCCGAAGAGCAGTTTATTTGCGCGCGTATTTTTGACGTTTTGGTTAACAGCAATAACGACGATTTTGTTTCTTTCTATTCTTGGCAAATTTGCGTTTATCGATCCAAACATTGATTACCTTGAAAGCGAAAAATTGAATCAGTTTTCAATTCTAGCAGCAAAGATGGAACGTGAATTACAAACAGTGACGGCTTCGCAAAACCTTGATAGTAAGACACTTCGTAAAGTGACACTCGATAACGGCGTTCCGATGATTGTGTTAGATGAGAACAACCAAGTCTTTTATGGCACTCCTAGAGTTAATCGACCTGATCCTGAATATTTATCTTTGCTTGCTAATTATAATGCGCCGATTCAAGCGCAAGGAAGAATGCTCAATCTATATGGAACATTTGATATTGAGCTTAATGGAACGGCAAAAAAACTATTTCTTGCTCAGCCAAAACCTTTTGCTTGGCTTTTCAGTGATTTGCATATAATGCCTTGGTTTATCCTTTCGACGGTAGTTTTTTTGAGCGGCACTCTCTGTTTCTTACTTGCATGGACGCTTACAAAACCGCTTAAAGGATTACAACAACAAGCACAACACCTAAAAGTAAGCAACTTGGAAAACGAGCAAGATCATTATTGGAATGTTCCGGCCTACGCAACTGACGATGTAAGACTTCTGGCAAAGCGATTAAATCAGTATCATCAAAAGGCCACCGAATTTTTAAAACGTAATGAGCAGTTATTAGCTGATATTTCCCATGAATTACGCACTCCAATGGCACGACAAAGGCTGGCTATTGATGTTATTGAAGACATCGATTGTGATCGACATCAGCGAGACTCCATTGCTCAAATAAAGAAAGAGAACAAACGAGTCAATCATATGCTGTCTCTTTTGCTTTCTTACTCAAAAATGCAAGTAACGCAAGCGACACAGCTAAAGCCTCATGCATTACATGAATTACTCGAACCGTTATTGCATGATATTGAAATTGACTGCAAGCGTGTATTGAAATCATTTGAAGCGGAGCTACGTCAAGACACTACTATTTTGTGCGATGAGTTTATGTTTATCAGCGCTTTTGAAAACATAGCGAGAAATGCGGTTCGATATGCAAAGAGTAAAGTTGCGTTCACGCAAACCATTGAGGTGTTAGAAGACAAAAAAAGAGTCGTGATTACCATTGAAGATGATGGACCAGGAATACCGCACCAAGAGCTAGAAAATATATTCCTACCTTTTTTTAGGGTGGACAGTGCGCGTTCGCGTTCACATGGTGGTATAGGTCTAGGGCTGTCAATTGCCAAGCGCAGTATTGCATTGCATGGTGGGACGGTTGTTGCGCAAAATAAAAAAGCGAAAGATGGCAATCTTGGCGGATTGCGTGTAAAGGTTTGTATAGATGTTGCTAGCTAGATATTGCCGGTGTTTTTAACCTAGTGGCAATGTCTGAACCAATGTATTTTTATTCTAAATGAATAAACCACTATCTACTCTTCTGCTTGTCAACGAATGTAAAACTTTTTTCCATGGTAAACATTTTGCTTCTTCTCAGATAGTAAAGCGAACGGGCTCATTTAACGCGCAGCAAAAAATATGCAAGGGTGAAAACGTGACATTAGATCAAATTAAAGCATTTGATGCGGTTGTTAAACACGGTTCAATACGCGCAGCAAGTGATAAGCTATATAAGACACCGCCAACAATCAGCTCTGCGATTAAATGTTTAGAAGAAGATATTGGTATCACACTTTTTTGTAGAAATACCTACCGTCTTACACTTTCCGAAGAAGGCAAAATCGTCCACCTCAAAGTACTGAAGGTTCTTCAGTCTGTAACGGAATTAAACAGTTTCGCGGTTGACCAGGGAAAACTTTCTCAACACCCTATCAGCGCGGAGTTTAGTGCAGGAACGCCTGATGAGGTCAAAACACGTATCTTACAAGTGATAACCGAAGAGTTTCCGCAATTTACGCTGCAATGTACACAACGTAATGATGTTACCGATAATAAAGTCAGCAGTACTGAGAGATTGCCATAAATAGTGTGCCTTATTCGCTACTATTGAAAAAGTACCTCGACTCTTCCACTATAGCCCCGTAAAGACTGTATTCGACGCTACAATAGCAGATTAGATCTCGTTCAATATGGTAAGAATTGCTTCTTCCCATCGGTAAAAGGTGGAATATTCGCCGTAATTGTCTTCATGTTTGGGCGTTCCGCTAAGCAGGTAGATAAAGCAATCTTGTTTGTCAGGATCGTAATACATCCCAGACAACAAACCATAAGCATCTCCTGCATGCCCCATAAGGCCACCATCATACGTTTGAAAAGGAACATCACTTCCATAAGATAACGTATTACCAAGCAAATGATGCACGCCCAACCCATAGCTTTGCATAAATCCATCGTACGTGTTTCCTGATTTAACGCCGTCAAATTGCCATTGCGGATTTTCCATATGATCTATAATTTCACTTGAGAAAATGCGAATTCCATTGTCTTCATCTGGTTTGTGCATACCGCGGTTTAACATCATTTTGCAAATGGATGATAAACCACGCGCAGATGTGCGCAGCCCACCTTGAGGCGAGAACAAAGTGCCATTGCTGCCTATCTTATAGTCGTCTAGCGTAAAGGTGACATTGCCTTTGTTTTTGTCACTATCTGGACTCTCGACAGAGAATTCTGCCTTCGGAGGCTTATCAGAATAGTCATCAACTTGTGCTTTCCACTGCCCACCATTTAAGCGATAGATGGGATTGAGATTTTTAAGACTTTCGGTGTCGAGTGAACGCACATTAAATGAACCTCGTATCTCCAGTGGGTCTAGTATTTTCTCCTTTGCAAACATATCAAAACGCTCGCCGCTGATGTTTTCGATAATGCTGCCCATAAGGCCAAAATTGATGTTCGCATAATAAAAAAACTCTCCCGGCATCAGGCTATTCATCTTTTCAGCGGATAGAAATCGTGCGCCGTCTTGCCAAAATTCACCATCACTCGTAAAAAAATCACTTATGGTATATGGCAAAGGTGCTGAGTAAAACTCACCATCGACAATTGATGAAGTATTGCTTAACAGCATACGAGAGGTGATGATTACATTCGGAAAATGAGGATTACGCAGAGTAAACCCTAGATAATCCGATGCGTCTTCGTCTAAATTCAGCTTACCTTCTTCTACCAGCTTCATCGCAGCAAGAGAGGTAACAAATTTTGAAATTGAGGCAATTCGGTAAAGCGAGTGTTTAGTCGGTTGTTGGATACCCTCTCGATCCATTTCATTATGCTCACCAGAATAAAACTCATAAGCGATTTGTCCGTTTTTGATCCTTATGGCGGCTAGACCGGCTAGCTGCTTGTCTTCGTCTCCCCATCCATTAACTACCTCAATAAGTCTTTTGTCGGTTTCGACATTCGGCTTTACTTTAACAACAGTAATTGTTGCACATGAACTTACTAGCATTAATGTGAGAAACGCGAGAATAATGGTGAGAGATAAGTTCAATTCAGAGGTTTCCTAGAATCGTGAGAGCAAAATATACAACGCAAAATAACCGATAAATAAGTAGAGTGCAAAAACTAGAATTATGTCTGAATCGTGCAAGCGATTAATCGAAATTATTCTTTAATTATGCAGTAACTAAGCAGGGCTATTTTACCATTATAAGCATCTTTTGTGTGCAACTGTACTGGAACGGTGTTACCAATAAACAATGATTGAGCTTAATCCTTCGAAAACGGCTTCCAGTTATAGTATGCGTGATCAGCGATTCTTAGCATGTCGGCGTCTTCCTTTGTATCGCCATAAGCATAAACTTCGTTATAGTCTGTAAGGTCATATTTATTACGAATCATTTCTAGTTTTTTATTGCTACTGCAGTCACCGTTGACACAAAAACCTGTAAATTTGTTATTTTTGACAGCAAGTTCGGTGCAAATCAGCTCAACATTATGTTGAGCGCACCAAATTCGCAAATACACATTCAGGGATGCTGACACAATAACGATTTTATCGCCCTTATGTTTGTGCCAAGCTAATTGATCCAACGCTTTTTCTCTTAAGAAGTGAGGTATAACGTCATCCACATATTGTTTTGCCGTCATGGTCACTACATCTACTGGACGACCTCCAAACGCTGCAAAGCTAGCAATCGAACGCATTCTGTGGGCAGAAATCAATCCGATTTTATACAGAATTAAAAAAGGCACTAAGGCTACATTTACAATATAAGCGCGTCGCTTAGATGCAGAAAAACGCAGAAACTTGGAGTACATGTCTGCGGTTGTGATAGTGCCATCGAAATCGAAAAATACAATATTCAAAGGTTGCTCCGCCTGTGTAATGTTAACTAATATCTAAAATCGGCATTAAGCGGAACACCTTTCTGTGTAGAAACCTACTTCTTATCTTTGTCGACTTCTTCAACAATGGTGGTGACCTGCTGGACTAATTTTACTCGACCTGATTTTACTAGAGATTCTCTGAGCACATATTCAATTTGTGCATTTAAGCTTCGCAAATCATCATCTGCCCAGCGCTGCATCGCAGCGAGCACTTTTTCATTTATCCGCAAAGGATAGGCTTTTTTACTCATGGCGAGATAACTTAGTAAATCGAACCACTATTCACAACCGGTTGCGTGCTCTTTTCAGAGCATAGTACCACAAGTAGGTTACTCACCATTGCCGCTTTGCGCTCTTCATCAAGTTCAACAATCTCTTTTTCCGATAATCGCTGGAGCGCCATCTCTACCATGCCAACAGCGCCTTCTACGATTTTGTTGCGCGCTGCGACAACCGCAGCTGCCTGTTGTCGCTGCAACATCGCAGAAGCAATTTCTTGTGCATATGCCAAGTGACTTATTCTGGCTTCCAGCACTTTTATGCCTGCTTTCCCAAGACGTTCCTGAATTTCGTTTTTTAACGCATTAGAGATTTCAGCTGGGTGACTGCGCAAAGCGATTTCTGCTTCTTCGTCATCACGTGGATCATATGGATAGCTGCTCGCTAAATTGCGAAGCGCTGCCTCGCTTTGAATCGTTACGTAGCTTTCATAATCATCAACTTCAAACACTGCTTCGGCAGAATCAGTAACCGACCAAACAACGATTGTTGCTATTTCAATAGGATTTCCTTGAATATCGTTGACTTTGATTTTAGCGCTCTCAAAGTTTCGTATTCTTAAAGAAACGGTATTCCGCACAAAGAAAGGTATGGTCCAACGAAGACCATCGTCCTTAACCGTCCCCACATATTTGCCAAACAACGTCATCACCTTGGCTTGATTTGGCTGTACTTTGAAAAAGCCCGTTACCAGAAAAGCCTCAACAATAAAAAGCGCTATATTTAAGAAGCTAAAAGGCGTTGTATCATTATTTATTGATGTATAGAAATTGAATGCTAATGGAATGAACACAACTAATGCAATCAGTGCAATGATGTACCCATTTATTGAGAATCCCTTTTTTTCGCTAATCATAAGTAACTCCAAAATGATATCAATTTGATATCACATTAACATTGAAATCGAAGGGTGTCTACTTTTCTGAATGTTTGGCCACACAGGCGGCCTTGTTCCTTTGCTAGTTTCATTCTCCTCATATCTAGATGGGGTAAAGTTCGCGGTTGTAAAAAACATCCACGTTGTACTATTCACTAGTTACTAAGTCCTCATCATGCAGTTCAAGTCATTCATTTTTAACATATATCATTCCGCGATGACTTCACTAAGATGGAAGGCAGAGGGATATGAATAAAAACCTAATAAAAAGTTTAACAACGCTCGTTCCTCGCTCGGACAGCCTCCGCTGCGCTTCGGCTTCCGGTTAACTTAGTGTTACAGCGCTAAATTAAATTCCGGTTGACGGTACTATTTGTTAGTACTAATATCTCTAAGTGAAAAAAAACACCACAAAACACTCAAGCTCATTTTTGAGCGTCCTGTGAGTGGAAATATCAAATGGACGGATATAGAACAGCTTTTTGTAGAACTTGGCGCTGAGTTAAGTGAGGGAGAAGGCTCAAGAATTGGTGTTCGACTCTTCGGTGACAGGCGTGTTTTTCATCGACCACATCGAAATCCGGATACTGATAAAGGAGCAGTAGCAAGTATTAGGAAGTGGTTCGAGTCAAATGGGGTAAAACCATGAAAAATGTAATGCAAATTAACGGTTATGATGCCGTAATAAACTATGATCCTGAAATTGAATTGTTCAGGGGAGAATTTATTAATCTCAATGGAGGTGCTGATTTTTATGCATCAGACATTGAGGGATTGCATAAAGAAGGAAGTGCCTCTTTAGAAATGTTCTTACGAATGTGTAAGGAAGACGGAGTTGAACCAAAGAAGAATTACTCTGGTAAGTTCAATGTGAGGATCAGTCCAAAGCTCCATGAAAAATTGGTTTTGGCTGCATCAGCAACAGGTAAGAGTATCAATCAAATAGTAGTGGAATCGTTGTCAGAAAATGTGGGTAACGAGCTATAAAAAGCCACTACAGTCAGACACCGAGCATTTCGCACTTTTGTGTTGCTCGCTTCGTTCAGATATTAACACAAAATTGTTCCATACTCGGCGCCGCTGGGTGGAGCGTTATGTTTCTATGAGAAGAATTCGATGACAGTAACTTTGATGGACATTGAACTAGCAGTTGATTTTGGCTTGAGTGCTTTTGCAGACAGTGAGGCATATTTAAATGTATCAACTGGCGAGATCGTTTACGTTGGTGATTTCGTTGATGAAGAACCACCATCAGATTTATACGAGAATGAAGACTACATATTACTGCCGACAAAACATGATTTAGAATTGGGTGGGCCTCTAGTTATGTATTTTGCGCAGCGGCATCTGAGCAATAATGTTGGGGACGTCCGGAATATCTTTAGCCGCAAAGGGGCCTATCAAAGATTCAAACATCTCTTAGTCACATTGGGAAAGCTAGAGGACTGGTATGAGTTTGAAACTGAACAAACAAAACTAGCAATCAAACAATGGTGTAGCGAAAATGGAGTGGAGTTTGAAGACTAAACACAACAATTAACCTGAGTGCGTTACGGGCTTGCATCTGAATGAGGATCTTCGGTGATTGTAACCCTAACAGCTTGATTGCTTTGGAGTAGTAATAAACTTTTTAACAATCTCAAAATCTCCCGAATTAGAGGGTTTTACCGCCATTAAATAGGTCGAATCTATAAAATACGTTGTTTGTGAAAACCGAAGCTTTCACGGGTCTGATGATATATCCTGTTTAACAGCGTTATGCATCCAGGAGGAATATGCTTGATTAATAGAGCTGCGATACTACTGAAATATAAAAAGCCTGCAATAGATTGGATAAACTCTGCCAATCCTTTTCCTCAAAGGGGTAAAGTCACTTTAGATGAGGTTAACGAAGAGCGTACAATTTATCTTATACGCGATGAAGATGCCGACACACCAGATATTACTAGTAAGTGGGTGAGATTGAATTTCAAATTGTTATTTGAAAGTGAATTATATAATTGGTATGTCGATGACAGCCTGTGGCCGAAGAAACGCACCTACAAAATGTTTCAAGAGTGGTTTGACGTTGAATGCCACACAGTAATCGAAGATTTAGTTGGTGGGCAGATTCTTGATGACGATATGCAAGAAGTAGCGCATGCCACTTCACAGTGACAACACTTCGTGGCGCAATAACGTTGTGCGAGATACACAACTGGAGAATTAGGTGAGCAGTGAATCAGAAGAACGTTTAAACGCAAAATTTTATTCAAAAATTGAACGTATTCAAAAAACCGAAAAAAAGATAAAAGCTACATCATTTGTTCCGTCGATTTGTTTGTGTATTGCTATCCTTCTTTCGTTTACGACAGAGTACTTGGTAAATGGGAATGGCCTAAACGTGATGTCTGCATTTCTATTTGCAAGTGTGAACATTGCTGTTGTAGGACATGCATTAATGAAGAGGGCTGATTTGTTAATTCAACTAGAGGAACTCAAGAGAGAGCAGTGAATTATGTGTCAATTGTGTCGCTTTGGGTAAGGCGAAAGGTAGGTGAAAAGGTATATCTATTACATTGCGCTAATGAGTTAAAGCTCTCTGAAATTGTCTAATGGTTTGAAGGTTACTTTGCAAGACCATGAAAAATCTATGTTAGCGGAAGTGGAATGTCTGCAAAAGGTGCAAAATCCAATGCCATATTTGCGATTTGAACAACAGAGATAAATCAAGAAGATGTGCAGCGAATCACTGCTCCAACATAGCGATACTTGAAGAAACTTTTGCTTCATGATTATAGGTGCTTGGCGTATTTCCAAAATTGAGAATGACCGTGTTTTTACGGGAAGCTATGGTCAGTCCACCTTTCATCTCGGGAGAATATAACCACTGACTAACGTAATATAATGCGTAATCATCGAGGCTTGGATCAGTAGAGCTAATAACTGTTGCATTTTGTACAGCCCCGTTCTCGTCAATTGAGAATTCAACTTCAACTTCGCTCGGCATGTATACGGAATCATTGCGCACCCAATAAAATGATTCTGAATATGGGGTGTCTCCTAATGGGCTAAGTTCGTTTAGTGCAATGAGGTGTTTCGTGGCTTGCCTGTGCTGATTTTGGCTTTTATACAACCTCACCAGCAATGAGCGCATCTTAAGTTCAATCTCTTGAGGGTTTGCGTAATTAGATTCAAACTCAGTTATTGCGTTGGAGAGTACTTTTTTCGCCTTTTTAACCTTCCTATTTTCGATATGTAATTTCGCCAATAAATAAGTTAATTCAAGTGTGCGCAAATCTGACGGACCATATGAATCGACCGCTAGTTTCTGGGCATACTTAGTTGTTCTGTACACTAATGAACTATGTTTATGGCTGGTACTTGCGCCATGAAGTGCCTTAGCAAAATCATAGTAAAGCTCTGTTGTTTTCTCTGGTGAAGATGTAATGAGGTTGTCCAGCGATGCTTCAATATTTTCAGCGAGCTTCCACTCGTTGACATCCTTCGCATCTGTTTGCACATAGGATCTTAAATTATCAAGAAGGGTATAAAAATCGCGCTGTTCGTTGCCATTCGCACATAAAGACAAGAATATAACAGTAACTATTACAAGCATCCTTGAGTAATTCATAAAAATTCCATTTAGAGTTTTATACTGAATGAGTTGTATAAAATTTCTACAGCTCATAAATCCGATGATAGAGCAAGGACAGATGAATTACAATCACTCTACATAAGTAGTTGAACGCGCCGTTAAGCGCTTGCTGTAATCTCAAGATCCAACGCTTTTTTGAACCTTTCAAATTTACTTAAAGTTAGTGTGATTGGCTAATTATTTGAATTTAGCTCATTTGTGTTTTATCTAAGTATAAGATAATTAATGAATTATCCGATGGCTTGCTAATTGCAAAAACTCCTTGTGTTAAGACAATTCATTCAGTTTTAAAAATAAAACAAGGCAGAAAAAGGACGGCTTTATGATAAAAAGTACCCAGCTTATCGCATCACTCACTGTACTTATGATTCTAAATGGGTGTGTTATCGTTAAACATAGTGCCAATGTAGAACATGTGACCGTTGAAAGCACAAAACTATTTAGCGCTGAATTAGAACAAGATGCCGTCGTGTATTTGGACTTGCCGTCAGGTGAAATCAATATTTATGAATCTGGCGAAGGGAAGACGTTTACTGCTCAGCTGTCTCGAAGCTGCCCAGTCAATAACCTTACGAAGTGCAAACAGGACTTGGAAGACATTGAATTCATTTCTAAACAAAAAAATGGACGTTACAAAATCTCGACTAATTCAAGTTTCTTTAAAGTAGATACCGCATTGAAGCTTGAAATTTATGTTCCGGATATTCAACACCTGAACCTTGAAGCTACGGCAGGTGATATCTATGTTTCACCGTTAAGGTCCTGCTTTACTGCTGATATAACAGCAGGTGATTTGACGATTGAAGCCTATTCCAGTGAAGTAGAAAGCGTATCTCTCTATGCTACTGCAGGCGAAACTTCTTTGCGTATCAACGAAAACAATATTCCTGAAGAACGTTTCTTATCGCGCTCAAAGACGAGCTGGTCAGGAGGGGAGGGTAAATGCGCTCTTAAGGCAGAGATCAGTGCTGGTGAGGTGTCGGTAAATGTAGTTCCGGGTTAAACACGCAAAAAGATGCTTAACAAGTACGTTGGTATAACAGAAAGAATATTCGACTGGTTAAGGTGATGTGGTCCATAGTTCCATGCATTTTTGAGTAAGGAACCAACCAGATATTGGAAATTTTGAGGATAGTAATAGCTAATACTGTTTGTGAAATTTCATTAAACTTTACCATTATGGTTTTGAAAAAAATGAATATTTTGTATCATGTCAGTAGCGTTTGATATGTTAGGCAAGTCCTGAGTAAAAGTGATGCTCCTAGCGTAATCCGACACGCACCGCAGTAAAAGAAGTTATGGAGAGTAGTAAAAGTGCTTACAAGGATCTGCAAGCAGACAACGAATATCGGCGTTGTTATTTCGCGATTTCTAACAACAAAAAGACAACACATTAAACAGCGTTGGCAGCAACAATCAAAATCATCAAGATACATCACTATCGCTGTCGTCACTAGCGTATACATATTTGCTTTTTATCAAGCCGTCATTGGTGAGTTGATGAGCCATACGATCATTTCAATCGTTATAACAACTTCGCTGATTTTATTATTCAGTGAGGATGAAAAATTCGGTCATCTTTACGTTGATGACCCATTTAATGCACTAAGTATCAACGATAAAACTATTGTATTGAAAGATGTTTCTATCGAAAAAGATAGAATCAAGAAAATTGCACTCAGTGAATTAGAGGATATGCGGTATTTGTCGTTTCCATATAATCAAATAAATGGCGAAGCACCGACGCTTTATTTTGACAAAGGGCATGTATTTTACGTGCGGAAGTTTTTGCTTAAGCATCTTGTCAATGTTGAGTTTATAGAATGAAGAAACCTGGAGACCAAAAAAGCGAACGCGGCATAACAAAGTGGCTTGATTGGATAGTATTTTTTGTTGGAATGCTATTCATTAATCGTGGAGTGATTGATCATGTCATAAATTATGGCGAAGGTGACAAATCAATGGCCAATTTCTCTATCGTCGTGGGAATATGTTTTTTAATAATCTCAAGTTTTAGCACCGACCCACTTATCGAAAGTGAAGAACAAAATGAAAAGTCTCGATTAAACGCTATCAAGCAAAGTCGGAAGCCGCTTAAATTATTAACGTCGCCTTTTCCTTATCTAATGATACTCGCAATAATACCGGTTGTTTTGTTTTTTAAACTTAGCTAAAAATGTAGATAAGCATTCGTCCGACAGAGCATCACTTTGGTTTACTTCTCATGCTACGCCAGATGTCGCCCCACGTGGGCTCTTTACCAAATAGCGTGATATTAGCTCGGAAGATTCGAAACGCATACATTCGCGCGATGTAAATCATCAAACATAGTGTGACAAGTGATAAAGCGATTTGCGAAATTGGCACTTCCATAGACGCCATGCGCATTGGCATAAAAGCAATGGCAGTAAACGGTACCATTGATAGTACTGTAGCCACTTGCCCACCTGGTTCGTCGAGCAAGAAAAACACAAGGATGATGGGCACTGATGGCAAGAACATCACGCTTGTTTTGCCGCTGTGATTGATGTCATCGATGGTGGCTGAAAAGCCAACAAAGATATAATTCCATAGCGCTATTCCTAATCCACAGAAAATCAAAACACCCAACACAAGTGTGAAGGAGGTACCTGCCAATAAATTTTGGCCTCCGGTAAATGCGGCAATGGCGACGAATGCTAACAAAGCAAAAAGCGATGTGGTTAACAAGCTTTTAAGGCACGACAAACACAAGCCGACTGCTTTACCATCCACCCATTGCTGGTGGGTTAGACAAGTGAGAAGCTGCTCTGTAACACGCTGCTGCTTTTCTTGCGTAACCGATACCAAACATAAGCCGAAACTTGTGAAAACGGCGATCATGCTAAGCACCGCTGCCATTAATCCGAGTACCCCGGTGTCAGCACCTTTTTCTGCTTCAGCTTTACTGACCAAGTTAAATTCGATAGGTTGCTGTAGTTGGACGAACTGTTCGTTATCGAGATTTAGGTCATTCAGCATTTGTTCTCTTACTGATAGTCCCAGAAATTGCTCTAGTTCGTTTTGCCATTTGCTCTGTTGTAATGCATATAGAGTAAATTCTGGTCGATTCGAGAAATCGCTATTTAATTCAGAAGCTGTTGTTTTCGTTGTTGCTTCCGCTGCTGTTTGAATTAAGACAGCATCAAGCGCGTTATCTTCCATAGTGGCGAAGATTTGTGATACATCATCGGCTGGTTGCAGCGAAGTAATTCGATAGTCATCAGGGAACTCAAATTGTTCCGTTACGTTAATAGTGCCAATTGCAATCTCATCTTTTTGAGAAGCCTGATCCCAGATTTGCACCCCAAAGATTACGGCATAAATAGCAATCATCGCTAAATACCCCATAATCTCCTGCTTGAGTTTAAAATTGCGCATGAACTCCCATTTAGCGACTAGCCAAGTTTTTTGTGAAAACAAGCTCATGGTTTGTCCCTCTTCGCATCTGAAGACTCAATTGGCTGCGCTAGTCCAGCAGTTAGCGCATCGTCCATTCCGTCACTATCGTTATCACTTTCAGTAGCGCCAGAGCCTTCTCTTAAGCTATTTAGATAAATGTCATGCAGCGTGGGTTGAATCGTTTGAAGTGTGGTAACAGGAAATTGCTGCAGAAGAGTTTGCAACAGATTAGGTAACGAGGTGTCTTTATGTAACGATAAACTCACTTGATTGTCGCTGATTTGCTCGGTGCGTAAAACGCCTTGATAACTCTCGAATTCTTTATGTTCGCAATGATTTTCCAGTGTCAGTTCTATGCTTGAGCCAAGGGCAGAATGGGTGCGAATGTTGTCTATATCGCCATAAAGCGCTGCCTCACCATTATTCATCAACAAAAATCTGTCTGCGAGCTTTTCAACGAGCGACATTTGATGCGCACTTAAAATAATCGTTGTGCCTTTCGATTTTAGCTGCTCAAGGAATTCGATGACTTTTTCCTGATTGATGGGGTCGAGTCCAGAAAACGGCTCATCAAGAAACGCGACAGCAGGATTGTGAATAATTGCACTAATCAATTGCACCTTTTGCTGATTACCTTTTGACAGCGTTCGAAGCTGATCGTGCTTTCGATCGCCAAGATCGAACCGCTCTAGCCAGTCTTCAGCAGACTGTTTGGCTTGTTCTTTGGTCATATCCTTGAGTTGACCCATATAGATAAGCGTTTTCAATATGGTGGTATCTTGAAAAAGCCCGCGTTCTTCCGGTAAATAGCCAAACTGTTGACTGGAAAGTGTCGATGATGAATGGCCACTGCTATCGATAAACGCAATTGAACCTTCATCAGCATAGGTCAAACCGATTAACATTCGGATTGTGGATGATTTGCCTGCGCCATTTGGTCCAAGGACCGCAAAAATTTCGCCTGAATCAACCGTGAAACTAAGGTTGTTGACCGCTTTGACAGTGCTATAGGACTTTGATGCATTGGTAACGCACACTTGCATATTGTTTAGTTTCCATTAATTAAATTTGGTGGACTTTAATGCTAGAAATACCATAAATCTAGAGGGGTAGCACAAGCTAAGATATCTCATCACAGACTAAGCGTCTGGACATTGCTAAGTTTGAAATCAACATTGTTTTTAAAAGTATAAACGACTCGCCGTATCTCACTTTCGCCGTTCGTATATTTCGCAAAGACCTTACAAGATCTATTGCCACAACGGCTGTTAATAGTTTCGTGAATAAGAACAATCTTGTCTAATAGTTGATTCAGCGCCAATCCATTATCTTGTTTGATCTGCTCAGCTTTTTGAGGTTCCCAATACTGTATTGCTTGTTCAATATTTTCATTGTTTAAAAGCGTTTGATATTCAACGGCGACTTCTTCGACTGTTGGTGTGGCTACAACAGTAGATGTGAACATAGCACTTAATAACAGCCCGTTTTTCATCAAATTTCCTTTTATTGTTTTATTCCGACATAACAGAAAGCTAGGTGATTTGAGAATAGTCGCTTATATAGAGTATTTCATCAAAAATGGTAAAGAGCCAAATACCATGTGGTATTGAGGGCTCCTTTAACGGCCATCAATTTATATTTAATTGCATTGTTATTGTCATAGTCGGGTTGATCGTCCCTGATGCAGAAATCGCTTTCGCAGCTTGTGATTCACTTGTTTGGAAACCGAGGTTTTTATAAAGATTAACTGCTTCAATCTGCGAAGCCGCAACATCTAACGTTAGGACTCGTAAATTCAATTGCTTTGCCCATTCAATTATTGCAGACATCAGCCTTTTCGTCACTCCTTTACCACTATTTTCGGGCGCAACCCACATTTGATAGATGTGCGCTATAGAACTGTTTAGGGCATGAATAGCGCCAACTGCGATCCCAACTGCACGTTCATTAAAAAATGCTATTAGCGGCAAAATTTCAGAAACGTTATGGCTTGCCGTAAGTCTGAGCCGCCATTCGATTTCAGACATTGCGAGTTCTTTATCATGGCTTTAACTAAATGCCTCTGGCGACTCTCTCAGAGATTCAAGGCGAATAGCCCGGTAAAGTTCCCAGTCGCAAACTTCCAGCTTTCGAATTTGTATAATAATACGATTTGGCCTTTGTTGAATAACGCATTTAAGCTCATTACTGTTAAAAAAAACAGGTTTAAACACTCGCCATTTTAAATAGGAAATAGAAAAAACCAGAAAAACCGACGACGCCAATGATAACCATAGCTGTAAGCGTTTTTGACTTTGTCATCGACTCAATCAACGCAACTTCAGTTTGCATTCGGACGATATCTAATAAATCAAAGGTGTCTGTTTGAACCTTACTAGAGCTGCGTTTTGTTTTTTTGTCATTCATAATCACAAACCTTCGCGAGATAGCTGAATTAAAGGTACCAATATTGCCTTACGACGCCTAATGAAATATTGTAAAAATATGTTTAATTTGAGGCGTTGATAAATTACGTTTCTTTGTTCCAGCAATATTTGCAAAGCATGTACATCTCCGGAGCAATTGGTTAAGACGATACTATAAACAGCGGCTTATTTTTCAATTACAATGTTCGCCAGATTCAATGTCATTTTGAGGTTTAAAATCTGACATGCCTTTGACCACAACAATATCAAAAGAGCTAAAAGAACTGGAACCGGTTCTCAATAAGGAAATTTTAAATTCTCTAAAAAGGATAGGGGAATACTTTCAGCAGCTGAATACTAACGTAGCTATTTCAGCATTCAGCGAAGGAAGAGCTGTCGCGCCATCAGGCATTGGCGGTTATACGCATGATCATGATTTTGTTGAAATCTTTATCGATTCAGATCGAAGTGACATCAAACACCTTATCAAAAAATACTTTGTATACGTACTTGGCCATGAGTTAATTCACGCGTTGAGATTCAAGAAAGTGGGCCGAGGAGAAACTCTTGGCGATGCAGTGATTGATGAAGGGTTGGCGTGTTACTTTGAGTACCTCATCGCTGGGCGAAAGGTACCTGACTATCTGCAAGCATCCTTACCTCACTGGGAATCTATGTATGTCAAAATGCGCAGCAGTTGGCATTCGAAAGAATTTTCTTACCCTTTGTTTTTCTTTGGAGAATTCAGTGAATTCTTGCCAAGATATGCAAGTTATGTTGTTGGTTTTCAACTTGTTAAGGCATACATTGCCGCCAATAAATTAACCCTACTGGCTGTGATGACAGCAGATAGTCGGGTGTTTGTTAGCGACAAAGCTAATTAACAAAGAAACGCAGTGCTGCACCATTCAAAGAGGACTGCTAAGCCAGGTTCTCCGTAGATGATGACAGCTTTGACTACGCATTAACTGGCATCTTCACGCGGTACAACGTTGCATACATAACCGGCACAATACATAGCGTTAATAGAGTCGATATCAGCAGTCCCACCATGATCGCAATTGCCATCGGCTCCCACATCGCGCCGCCGCCAAGATAGAGTGGCAGCATACCAAGTACTGTCGTCGCCGTCGTTAGCAGAATGGGTCTCGCGCGTTGTTTGGAGGCTTGAATAATCGCGACAAATGGCGCTAGACCAGCATCAAGCTCAATTTGGATGCGTTCTAGCAGTACAATCGCGTTATTAATGACAATCCCCGCAAGCGAAATAATGCCCAATAACGTCATAAAGCCAACGTAAGAATTAAACAGTAACAGCCCAAGGATCACGCCAATTAGGGCTAGCGGAATAGTACTGAGTACGATGCCGGCTTTTCGAATCGAATTGAACTGTCCGACAAGCAGCACCAGAATGATGACTACGGCAATACCCAGTTTATCTTGAATAGACTGGTTGGCATCGCCCGAACTCTCGCTTTCGCCACCCAACTCGAAACTAATTTGACCGTTTGTTTTTGTTTGCAGCTCTAATAGCCACGGCTGAAGTTCTGCAAATTTCTCAGTCGCGGTTACATCGCCTATTAGCTGTGCGCCGATGGTAACTGTTTTCAAACCATCTCTTCGCAAGATCTTTGCTTCATCCCAGACGAGTTGAATGTCAGCGACTTGTTTTAACGGCACTGATTTCCCTGATGATTGTACGTATACGGATAACGATTCTAGTTTACTGATATCTGTTTCAGTCGCGACGTTTGAACGCAGTATAACCGGGATAATGTCTTCGTCTTGTCTAAACTCGGTCATTTGCATGCCGCTTAAACTTGCTTTCAGTGAAATGGCAATATCCTCGCTCGTCACGCCGCTTCGAAGTGCTCTTGCTTGATCAATGCGTATATCGAGTTTCTTGATGCGCTGGCCCCAGTCATCTGAGATATTTTGCAATCCACCAATGTTATTCATTTCTTGTTTTAGGTCATAGACCATATCAAACAACTCTTCTTTGTTTTTACCCATAAGTCTGACTTCGACAGGGTTGGTGACGGCAGGGCCACTTTCAATGCGGCGCTGCGTCAAATCGACATCGGGATGATTCATCAAGCTGTAGGTTTTTAATTTCTGCATTAACGATTCGATGACCAAGTCATCTGTGACATTGATCACCAACAGCGCATAGTTGCCATTATTGGGCTTTGGATTGTGAGACAACAGAAACCTGGGACCGGCATTGCCAATATAGCTCACCCAATTAGTGACGCCTACACCATCGTTATTCTCTGCCAATAATTCATCATGTATGAATTGGTCAAACTCCGTTACTATCGACTGTGTTGTTGTTATGTTTGTCCCTGTTGGCAATTCAATTTCTGCCTTGAAGTAGGTTCTATCTGATGCAGGGAAGAAAAGGTTGGGTAAGTATTGGAAAAGACTTAATACGCCAATAAATATGACGCCTGTTACCACTAAGGTGATGGCTTTTTTGCGCAAAAGCATAGATAAAAACGACTCATAAAGTGAATAAAACTGTCCGTCTAATTCGTGGCCGTCTGTTTTTTTCACTTGCAAGAATTTTATACAAAGCAGCGGAATCAATGTCATCGAAATCAGCCATGAGCATAAGAGTGTAATCGTAACCACTGTGAATAGTGAGGCAGTAAACTCGCCTACGCTTGATTCCGCCAAATAAATTGGTAAAAACGCAGCGGATGTTGTCAATGATGCTACAAGCAGGGGTAGTTTCATTTCAGCAGCAGATCCCAGTGCGGCATCTAAAGCTGATTCGCCTTTACCCATGCGCACCAAAATGTTCTCAGACATGACAATGCCGTTATCCACTAACATGCCCAATGCAATGATCAGTGCAGCAAGTGAAATCTGGTCCAGTCCGATATGAAAAACCTGCATTACAATCAAGGCGAATAATATGGCAGAAGGGATAAGCGCTGCCACGACTAATCCTGTTCGGATGCCAAGAAACAAAAGCATCACTGCACTTACAATGGCAATGGCTTGCAGTAGGTTAACAACGAAATCCTTTACTTTGGTGTCTACCTCGGCAGGCATAAATGCAACAAGATCAAACTCAATGCCGTAAGGATAAGTCGCAATGAACTCATCTATTTGTGCATTGACCTGTTCACCAAGAATGATGTTATTACCACCTTCTCTCATGGAAATAGCAAACGCGAGAGAGGGTACACCGCTGCTGTGCACCATAGATTCTGGTGGGTCGACATACCCCGAAGTTATGGTTGTGATATCACTTAAATAAAGGGAATGTCCGCCAATCTGAATAACGGTTTTACCGATATCTTGGAGGCTTTCAAAATTACCGCTTGGCTCAAGCGCAATTCTTTCTTGTCCAAGTGTAAATGCACCACCTGATATCACAATATTTCGGGATTGTAGGATATTCGTCAGCTGACTGGGTGAAATGCCCAGTTCTGCTAGGCGTGCATTATCATACTCAACAAACACACGTTGCTCTTGTTCACCAAAAACTTCCACCTTTGAGGCTTCGGGTAATCTCAACAGACTGGATTTGATATCGTCGGCGATGTCTTCCAGCTCAGAATATGTAAAACCTTCTCCAGTCATCGTCATCACGATACCGTACACATCACCAAATTCATCGTTAACTGTTGGGCCGAGGACGCCATCTGGCAAATCGCCCTGAACATCTTCCATCTTGCGCCTTAAGTCATCCCATATGGGGCGCATGTCGGTATAACTTTCTTTAATATTAACGCTGACGATGGAAATGCCCGTTCTCGATTCACTGTTAACAAAATCAAGTTCCGAAATGTCTTTGACCTTTTCCTCTATTTTCGATGAAACCAGTTCTTCCATTCGCTCTGGGCTAGCGCCTGGCAGTTGAGTAATAACTTGGGCTACACGTATCACAAATCCTGGATCGTAGGCTCGGGGCATGGAATAAAACGTGGTTATGCCAAACAGTATTATGGCTATAAACAACAAAAAGGTTGTTCGATTATTGTCAATCGCTAGTTGAGTAATATTCACAACAATTACTCGCTTTCAACTTTGACTTGCAGACCGTCGAACATTCTGCTCATCCCTGCGACAACGAGTTTTTCGCCTTTTTCTAGTCCTGATACAATCTCAAGACCAACACTAGTCAGAGAACCGGTCACGACATCTTTTCGCTGAACTGTGGCTTTGCCATCTCCTTCAGAAACGGCAACAAAAGCATAGCGCCCAATACCATCTTCCAACACAGCATGAGCTGGGACGTAAACGGTTGATGCAATCTGCTCATTTTGCACAGCATTGCGGGTGGCACGCGCGGTCACTGACATGCCTGGTAAGATATTAAATCCTTCCACGCGTGGCATGCTCATGGTCACTTCGTAAGTATTGGTCTCATTATCAGCTTGTGTGGCGATTTCTTTGAAGGTAAGTGGAAACGTCTGGTCGGGAATTGCATCAAAAATAGCCACCACTTCAGGTGCGCTATCTTCGGATGTTAAAATCATGATGCTTTCAGGAATGTCTATTTTAATGTCGATGGTGGAAACATCTTGAAGAATAAACACGGTTTGTTTTGCTTGTACTTCTTCGAAATTTTCAATATCGCGTTTAGCAACAACACCGCTAAAAGGTGCTTCAAGTTTTGCATACAACAGATTTTGCTTGGTACTTTCAAGAGAGGCTTCTGCAGCTGCTAAATTTGACTCTAACTGATTGTAATCAGACTGCGAAATCGTGCCGTTACCAACAAGTGCTTTTCCGCGATTGAAATCAGCAAGGGCTTTGTTGTATGCGGCTTGGTTGCTCTTAAGTTGGATATTGATGTCTGCATCATCAAGCGCAGCGAGCAGTTGGCCTTCGTTGACAACATCGCCTTCTCGCACCAACAGCTGCTCAACTTGACCGGAAATGCGAAAAGAAAGTTGCGCCTCTCGGTTGGCAGCTACCACCCCGGGCAATTCATTAAACGCATTTTCAAAACGATCGCCAATGGTTATTGTTCTAACCAAGCGTAATGTGGGTTCTTCGTTTTGTTCAGCACTTTGTTGAGAGCAACCGACTGTGAGTAATGCGATGATACCGACGAAAAGGGGGAAATATTTCATGGGAGACACCTTATCCTTATTATCCCTATGTCAAACCTTAAACGAGGTTGTTTGATTTAAGGTTTCCTGATGTCTCAACACTATATTACATCGCGATGTAAAGGAAGTTTTTTATGATTCTGCGATGTAAATGGCTCGTGTAAAAAGAATGAAGGCGCCACTGATGGCCCTCGTTCTTTGCGATTCTTAGATCTAACCAGGAGAAGCAACTATAAAATTTTCTCCTTCCCAATCAATTGCTTTATTTCGCTTAAATACGACCATCAATGTAAGTAATGCTGGCCATGCAAATATCGCCACAAACGATATTTTAATCGATTTTTCTTTTGTTGTATCTGCCGAAAAATATAGCAGCGTTGCGATAACGGCAAGCACGTGGCAGATCAAATGCATTAGCTGAAAGCTGTTTTTCGATAGCCCGCTTGGATAAATAGTACTGTCGAACATGGCGAGCGGAGTGGAGATAAATCGTTTTATCTGACGTTGTAAACTGTAATCAATGTCAATGTTATTGGTTGCAACCAACGTTGGTGACTGAGTGAAATCTCGCCAATCATAAACAAATTGTTGTCGTGCATCTGTATTCACAACCAAGGTAAAACGATCGGGATCGTCCGTGCCATTGGCAATTGCTGCGTATCGCACGTTGCCGTCTATTGGCAGAGTACCAGTTGATACCTTGTCATCTATATCCCAGTGCAACCAACCCATGAAGTCCAGCCCACCAAAAAATACAATATCTCTGCCGGTCAATTGATAAAATTTGCCAAACCATTGCAAGGGTTCGTTATTGTCTCTTTCCCACAACGTTGCGGTTTTGCTTTCATTGTTAATTTGATAAATACCGTTTTCAAACACCATTACAGGTTTACCCAAAAACGAGTAGGTAATATCAAGATATTGTTTATCACCATATAGTTGCCATATACGCGTCATTTCTTGGGGGGGTGTTTTTGCTAGTGCTTGGCTGACAGCTTTTGTGGCAACCACTTCATTTGTTAGCCAATTAAGTCGAAAATCAAAATCGACATTAAAGGTTTGCGGAATGTTGTCAAGCCGCGAAGCGCTAAAAGCATCACTTTGCAATTTTGTCTTGCGCTCCGATAATGCTGCTTTCGCAGACATGAAATTCTTTTGCCAGTTTGAGTCATCTGAAATAGCAAGCATTGCTGTACTAACGCCACTAAGCAAAACAAACATTCCCAACATCATGGGTAAACAAATTAGATATTGATTGACTCTAGGACCGTAAATAAGCACAACGGCACCAAACAAAACGATTGCGGCGATGATAATCAGCTGCAATGTAATGTTTTGCTCCAACGCGATAAACAAATAAGCTAGCGCAAATAAGGGCAAAATAACTGACCAATGACGCCATTTCGCTGCAATAACGCCGAAACTATAGCCTATAAATGCCATAGACCAGACAACAAACCCTGCGTAAGCATCCATCGTAATTGCTGGGGCGGTTTTAATGCCAAATAAGCTAAACATACCTACAAGCGGAAGCACTTGCACAAGAAGTGTTAATACAAAAAACGCGGGGAATGTCGCGAGAAATACATGCTCTCGGTTAACCAATTGATTGAATAAATTCTGATGGCTTTTAGGACCATGTAAAGCGACAGCAAATAATAGATTTTGCGCCAAAAATAAAATTGATAATACTACCGCCATATTTAATGAAAATAGTATTTGCCCTTCATAAACAAAGGTAAATAGTGTGGCGATGTTAAGGCAGCAGATGAACAGCGACGGTAGGAGAAATTTTTTCAGTATTGTGAGATTAATTGTCTTCAGCATGATTACGCAGCCTCAATGTTTGGTAGTTCTGAATCTAATTGAAATAAATCAAGTAACCCTTCACTGAGTGATGGGTGTTGCGCGTGTAGCTGGTCTTTCTCCCCTTGCCAAATAACGCGTCCACGTTGCATAACGAGAACCTCATCCGCAAGCTGCTCTACTTCATTGACGTTATGCGTGCAATAGAGCACACAAGGTTTGTCTTCACCAAAGTACTCTAGGAGTGCGGTTAACGCCTGTCCCTGCGCCAATAGATCAATACCCAGCGTCGCTTCATCTAATAGCCATATGGTTGGCTTTTGCGCGAGCATTACGGCTATTTTGACGCCTGCTTTTTGCCCCGTGGATAAAGCACCAAACTGTTGATTATGCGATAAGTTGAAGATATTCAGCACATGGTTAAAACGTTCTTTGCACCAGTGATTTGTGCAGGTAGAAAACAGGTTTTCAATTTCAAGCAGGGCAATTTGATTTGGATAACCAATGTCACTTTGTACCAGTCCAACACGATAATTGCTCGGAAACGTTATGCTCCCTTTTGTGGGAGCTTCTACTTCAGCAAGGAGCTTAACCAATGTCGATTTACCCGAGCCATTTCGGCCGACTAACGCATAAATGCGATTGTAATGAAATGCTATATCACAAGGGTATAAGGCAACCTTTGTGTCATATGCTTTTGCTAAATAGTGTGTTTGGATGGAGTATTCACGCATCACTTGTCTCCTAAAACGGTGGAAATTGCATCCAGTAATGCGTCTTTACTGAGTGCTAAATGTCGGGTATCAGCAACAAACCTCTGTGCCGCTGTTTGTAAACGGGTTGACGTCTCTGACGCCGAAAATTTTGCGCGGCATTCTGCAACGAAAACACCTTTGCCTCTTTCGCTGCGCAATGACCCTTTGTGCACAAGCTGTTGATAGGCTCTGGCAACAGTATTGGGGTTCACTTTCAGTTGAACAGATAGTTGCCTTACGCTTGGTAGTGCTTCATTTGGGGTCAGGTTGGCCGCGGCAATAGATAATTCTACTTGCTGACAAATCTGTTCAGTCAACGTCTGCGCGCTATCGTTTTGAATATGTATGTTGAGTGGCATATGTGAGTCTAAACCTTCACAACTGTATTAATACAATTAGTACAGTTGTTATCGAACAGGTTTATTGATTCTTTAGTACGATATCGAAAATCGGTTTTACGATATCGAACACATTAGAGTCACTTTAATATTTGTCGCAAACTAATAGTACAAAGATAGATAAACGTCGCAGCAAGAAGAATATTACTAAAATTAGCAAGTATTGCTGGCCAGTTTAATAATGGCGTCGCTACAAAAATGGCGGTACCCAAAAGAAGGCTTTTTGCAAAATCTGGTTGGAAATCTAGTTTTCATTTGGTCGGAGAAGCATCCGTTTTGTGCAAAAATCAGTTGGATTTTTACATCAGGATTTGTCTCAAAAACCGACATTACAGTCATTCGAAAAGTACTAAAAACAAGACATTAATTACTATTATTCCTCAAATCGTACCAATCTAAATATTATTTCCACTTACGCAAATTAAAGACGTACTTCGAACTCGCAATATAGTCAGATTTGAATAAGTAAAAAAATGCCGATATCAACACTAGAGTTGTATCGCTACGCATTAATCAGACTAACAAGTGAGATTATCACTAAATCTCCAAAACCCCAAGTAATAGTGCCAGCAACAACCAAGACATGTGAAACATAGCCTTTCTTTTGATGCCATATAGTTGGTGATTTATTAGTATTTACTGAAGACTCTAGTTTCTGATAAAGATTTGATAGTTTAAATTTCAGCAGAGAGTATTCACTCATGACACCAAATAATACTGTCAACGAACCCATTCGAGCAAACATCATGGGATCTACGATGAACCCTAAAGCAAACCCAATGACCAGCGAAAAAAATGCAAGTAGCATGTAAATAAACGAAAATCGCCTAGGGTTCATAAATCACCAAATTCTCGGTTTATGAGCCTAATTGCAATATAGGTTTTGATGTCTGATTTTTAAACCAGCTTGTTAATTTCCATTTCAACACCCCTTTGGTTTGAAATAGAAGAAATTCTTGTAAAACCAGAACATCACACTTGGTTGGAAATAAATAATCTTTATCCCCAGTACCCCTTATACTTACGCAAATGTTATCCTTACGTTTGCAGGTACATTCTTACATAACTATGAAAGAGGGATGAAGATGACGACATTCATAGATTTTGAATCAGATACGGTTTCCTGCTTTCAGCAGGACGAGTTTGCCATAATAAACTTAAAAGCTGGCGCGTTTAATTTGTTATTAAATCTTGAGGAAAAAAATAAGATTTTGGAGTTATTGGATAGCATTGACAAAAGCCCCGAAATTAGGGGTTTGGTTCTTATTAACTCAGATGAATATCCAGGAGACGTTAAATATCAGGAATTACTATGTCAAGTCATGCAGGATGAGTATAAAAGCTCCTATGCAAGTGGTGTTGAAGTATCACGTATGAGGCATGCAGTTGCTCAATTGAGTTTGCAGGCTGTTAAATTCAGGAAACCCTTAGTTGCGGGAGTGCAGGGTCGGATCAGCGGAGAGTTCCTTGGTAATATTCTACCGTTCGATTTTAGACTCGCTACAAAGGATACTGTATTTATGTTTCCTAATGTGAAACTAGGATTTCCGCCGGCTGGAGTGCTGACTTACTATCTTGAACGATTTTTGGGTCCTGCCAAGGCAACCGAGGTACTGATGTTAGGAGAAGATATCTACGCACTGGATGCCAAAGCACTTGGTCTTGTTACTGGGGTGGTGGAAGGAGATGAGCTATTAGAACAATGCCTGAAAAAACTCGCTGCAGTATGCCGGGTGCCTATTCCTACTCTTAGTGCAACACGTAGTCTTTTGCATCCAGAGATAACAGTAATCGAAAAATACTTAGATAGATCGTTTAAAACTGAATGGAAAGCATTAAATAGTATGGGAAAGGTGAATAGCTAATTTTTTTATTGGAATGCTTTTCAAACTGAATTGCGAAGTTGATCTGGATGGATAATATAATCATAGGTTGAGACTTGTATAGAAGTGATGAAAATCGACCTCACTTTAGCTTGATACATTAAGAGCAAGTCTAGTCTCTTAGTTTGGAAAGAAATTATGCCCGCTTTGAAGGTACTGTTTTCAAATCACTTAGGTCTCAAAAATACACGAGGGTGACTCCTGCTTTGACAAATAGCGAGAATCCGCGTTCACCTTCACCCAGAATATGTAGGTCGAGTATAAGAAAGGTTACAGCCATTTACTAACCTCTGTGACAGCTCAATTAAAAGCTTGCTTCGTTTTTTTCCAATTAAAAAATCACAGGGAATAACGAAGTATAGGCCTTTAAAATAAGTGGATAGGCTGGCAAGCGGTACTGAAAACTTGTTCGTTAGTTGGCAAAAATAGTGCCACAACATGTTAATATTTAGACGATATTGGTGAAAACTTTTAAGCCCCAAAGTCGAATTCTCGCTGAATGACAAAATCATCAATTAGTGCTGGTTGAATAGATTCATTTAGTGGTGGTGTCCTGAATGTCTTGACAGTAATAGGCGTGTCTTGTTTGTCCAACTGAGACAGTATTTTGTGAATGATTGTCGGTTCGGTTTTGAGGAAACCTGAGCGATGTACAATGTCTGTTGATATGCCTCAGTGAACGATTTGTAGAACTTTACTCAAGTGCGTAAGATATCTGGCGAGTAGCAGGCGAAGCGCGATGGGAAAACCCTGTAAACACTGGCGAACGAGGTAACCGCAGAGCAAATCGTCCACTAACAACTTCGCTCTTTCTACCATCCGTCTTGCGCTACAGCTTGGACAAAAGGTAAACGATTTATGTAGGGAGCATGGCATCAGTCCGGCCACCTACTATCAATGGAAGAGCAAGTGCGGCGGTATGAAAGCCTCAGACTTAAAGAGAGTGAAAGAAATAGAAGCTGAAAACACTAAACTTAAACGAATGTATGCAGAGATGGCGCTTGAAAAGCAGGCCATTAAGGATTTGCTGGGAAAGCTCTAACGTCTGGCAAATGTAATTGACTTCTAATAAATGCTTTTATCGTTTGAGAATGGATGGTAAGCCATTGAACTTTAAGAGTGTCTGGCGAGTTTATTGCGCGATGAATTTGAATCAGCGTCGGCGAACCAAAAAACGTGTACCACCACGCATACCATGCCCATTGGATGTGCCACCAGCACAAAACTACAGCTGGTCGTTCGATTTTATGAGCGATGCTTTATACTACGGCACTCGCTACCACGTGTTAAATATCATTGATGAAGGTGTGTAAGAGGCGTTAGATATTGTCATCGACACATCACTGCCGGCGTCAAGAGTTGTGCGAGTGCTAGAGCAGCTTAAGGAAATAAGAGGTATACCCAAAATGATCAGAGTAGATAATGGCAGTGAAATGACGTCTCAACTATTTCAAGATTGGTGTGAAGAAAATAGCATCACTATTGCTTAAATCGAACCGGGTAAACCGGATCAAAATGCGTATATTGAACGATTCAATCGTTAAATTAGAAACAAAGTGCTCGATCCTAACCTGTTCAATCGATTGGATGAAGTCAGAGAGCTGAGCTGAGCTGGGCATGGATGGTCAGTTACAACGAAGAGAGACCACATGAATCATTTGGCAACATTCCGCCTAGTGAATTGATAAGACAACTGGCAGCATATTCTCTAGTTTTAAAGTGCGCACTTGACGGTAAGCTTACGCGACTAAGCAGTTTCAAAAACCAGTTTCTTTTTGTATTTTTCATATATTTTTTGCATCTCGAGGTTGGGCTTATTCGTATTACCAAAAAGAATAAATTTCAAAAAATTTTTGGCTATAGTTTTTTGATGATCATTTTTAAAAAGAGTGTCCAGTTGACTAAGTCCTTTTGTTGAATGAAATCTAACAATTATTAATTGTTGCGTTGCAAGCGCTTTCACACTATCCTTTTCCATTGATTTAAATGGTTCCATTGTCTCGACTGCTGTTATGAGCCTTTCTAATTGACCAGCATGAAAAGCGCCATATTCATCTACTAATGCAATTCCAACTCGTAATATACCTGCAGCATAGCCTCCATGATCAATATTAGAAATAGCTTCTTTGATAAATGGGTCATACAGTGTTGTTGGCTGTTTTTTTTCCTCAAAATCGTTATTTGCTTCTCCAAACTGAATACTAATTGGAGAAGTCCATATATACAAAAAGGATAACTCTGTTAACGCTTCGTTAAGATCACGATAAAAATCTATTAGTTGTTCTATAAAATCAATTGAGGAAATCTCACAGGTATGAAAGACAGAATTTTGCCTTGCGATATGGCGGTTATTTTTTATAAACCTTATAAAGTTATCCCATAGGTTTTCGTCTGTTTTTACATTAGATGGAAAAATCTTGTTTAAAAATTGACTTCTTATTCGCAGAGGATGGTAGTTACGTATTATTTCTGAGGGATAAGGTACACAGGCTAGTTTAATTATCGGTCTTAAATACGTTTCATAAAGGGCTGTCGTTGTTTCTGACGCCCTTGCTACACTGGCAAAGGCTTTTTCGTCACTCCTGTCACCTGTAAGTGATGAGAGATCATCAAAACTACTCGGAATTAGTGTAGCACTCATAACATCGTGTGCCATATCGCCATTACATACTTTTAATTCGTATAAACCAGGGAGTAAAGCCTCTATAGTCTCCAACAAAGATAACATACCTTTGTGTTCATTATTTGCGACTTTTGAGGATACGAAAATACCTAGATGTCCAACATTTTCATGTACCATATAGATAATTCGCTGGCCATTCTTGACGATATCAAACTCATCATTATATGTATCTAAAATCCAATTAAGCGCTTGTGGAATTGGCGTTATATTATCGCCTTTAGATGCAAAGCAGATAATAGGAGACTTTATATCTTTGAGATTGATAGGTTTGCTATTATTGAATTTAGCTTTATTCTGACTTAGGTAATTGCCTATAAAAAGGTTTTCAACGATCCAGCGAATTTCAGCTTCGTTCATAAGGTAAAAGCTATTCCACCAAGTCTCGAATTTCACAAACCTATCGACAGTTTTTTCTGAGTCTATGTCTGCATAAAGTTCGTAAAATTTTTTCAACCAATTTCGACTAGGATTCAATGTTTCAAAGTTTAAGACCAGATTCGCACCATCAAAAATACCGTTACCGATGTCACACGCTCCTAATGTGAGCGGTAATCCGCCTTTAACACCGGCTGAATAGCGCAGCGGATTTTGTCCTATATTGCCTGCCCAAAATGACATTGGCGCGCCATTTAGCACTAAAGGTCCAGTAAACTCAGGATGTAACGACGCCATGATAGCCGCAGCCCAGCCACCTTGACAGTTTCCTACTATGATTGGTTTTTGACTATTGGGATGTCGCCTTTCAATTTCCTTTATAAATGTTGTCTCTGATTCGCACACATCGTAAAGCGTTTGATTGGGCTCAGGAGCTTGACGAAAAGCAATAAAGTAAACAGGGTGATTCTTATCAAGTGCTACGCCTACTTGTGAATCTTCTTTGAATCCACCAATACCAGCACCATGGCCTGCTCTCGGATCTATGATGACATAGGGCCGTTTTTCTGTATCAATAGTTTGATGTTGCTTTGGCAATATCATAAGAAGCATATAGTTTGTTGGTTGCGGTAAGTCTGCGCCGTCTAAAATAATCTCAAAATCATATGTTAACAGAGGAGGTGAACCCTCTCGACTATGGTTAAGATTTGCAATATGCGACCGGTGTAACGCATCAAGTGTGAGTATTGAGCGTTGCATTGCATCCAAACAATAATCAGTCAGTGACATTGAGAATTTTAGTGGCGTAGAAATATCAGTTGCAACATCAATGAATTGGTCATTTGATGCTAATAACGCACGGTTAATATCAAAAATTTGTTTTAATAATTTATTAGATTGTTTTGAATATGACTGTTGGACAAAGCTTATTTGGTTTTTTAAGTCTGATTGATACTTTGTAAAAACGGGTATTGGTAACGTGTTCATAAATAATGCCCTTCACTCATAAAAACATCGGTACGAATTAACAATTCGTTTGATACACTACCAAATAAATAACATATGACGAATATGATCATGTGTCATAATTTGATTTATATCAATGCAAAATGACTTTATGGATAATATATTGGCGGAGAGAGTTAAAGCGTTTCTTATATACAATCAATACTCAACTATTAAGCCCTAATGTATCGATAAGCAGGGGAGAGCAAGTAATGCCTCAATCATTGATTGGTTATTCCAATATACTTGAAATTAGTGGTGATATTGTCAGAGTTCAAGTTGACCAAAATGGAAGCAAAGATGCGATGAAGGTTCGGCTGGGTGATTTAGCAGAAATCAAGCAAAGCATGAGACGCCGGCAGCTTGGCCAGGTTATACGCATACAGAACAATGTGGTTTCAATACAGGTTATAAAGGGTACAAAAGGGTTATCAACAGGCGCAACAATCAGCTTTATTGGTCACCCCATGCGCACGTCTTACTCACCAAATATCCTTGGAAGAATATTTAGTGGCGCTGGTGACCCAATCGATAATGGGCCTGATTTGTCGGCAGACCCCACCATACCAATTGACAGTCAGCCTGTGAACCCATGCAAAAGAATCGTTCCTAAAAAAATGATCCATACAGAAATACCAATGATCGATATGTTTAATTGCCTGGTTGAAAGTCAAAAAATTCCAATTTTTGCTGCTTCCGGGGAACCCTATAACGCTTTTTTAGCGAGGATAGGAAAACAAGCGGATGCTGATATTGTTGTGTTCGGCGGTATGGGACTAATTTTTGATGACTATTATATGTTTAGACAACAGTTTGAAGACACGGGTGTCTTTTCCAGAACTGTTATGTTTGTCAACTTAGCATCAGACCCAATTGTTGAAAGACTGCTGACCGTGGATATGGCATTAGCAGTCGCCGAAAGATTTGCAGTGGAAGAAGGCAAGCGAGTTTTAGTGTTATTAACTGACATGACTGCATTCGCTGACGCAATGAAAGAGATTGGTATTTCTATGGAGCAAGTCCCCTCTTCCAGAGGCTATATGGGTGATTTGTACTCTAAATTAGCCAAGCGTTATGAAAAAGCATGTGATTTCTCAAAAGGCGGGTCTCTTACCATATTGTCGGTAACAACTATGCCGGGCAACGATGTGACTCATCCAGTGCCAGACAATACGGGCTATATCACAGAAGGTCAATTTTATCTGCGTGAAGGGCATTTGGATCCATTTGGCTCACTTTCTCGACTTAAACAAAACGTTATCGGTAAGGTAACAAGAGAAGATCACAACCAGCTAATGAATACTATGATCAGGTTTTATGCGAATTCTCGAGAGGCAATGAAAAAGCAAGCGATGGCGTTTGAACTAAGCGAGTTCGATAAAAACCTCATTAAATTTGGAGAGTTATTTAAAAAGCGATTTATGGATATCCAAATATCTCTTCCATTAGAAAAAGCGCTGGACTTGGGATGGGAGACACTGGCAGATTGTTTTGCTCCAAACGAATTATTAATGAAGCAATCACTTATCGATAAATACTATCCCACTCAAAAGAGTTAACGCAATGGCTCGGTTACCACTGAATAAATCCTCATTAGTCAAACAAATAAAAGCTTTGGATAGCTATAGTAGATTCTTGCCATCACTTGAGCTAAAGCGTCAACAATTAAAAGCCGCGCTTAATGATACGCGTGCATCACAGAAGAATTTAGAAAGGGAACTACGTAACTTGTACAAAACAATTACGACTTCGTTTCCAATGGCAAGTACATATCAACATATGCTCACTCAGATTATTGATGTTGATAAAATAGAAACTGACACTGAATATTTGGCTGGCCTTCGCTTACCAATACTGAAAACAGCGTCTTTTTCATACGAGGATACAAGCTTCCGGTACATGCAGCATTGGGTTGAGGATTATATCGACCATTTCGAAAAAGCAATCGTCATTAGAATTAAACAAGCGCTTCTGCTAGATCGTATATCTATATTAAATACCGCATTAATCAAAGTCACTCAGCGCTTTAATTTATTCGAAAAAGTGCTTATCCCTGAGACAAAGCGCAACATTAAAAAAATCAAAATATATCTAGCTGATGAACAAATGGCAGAAGTTGTTAGAAGTAAACTAGCAAAGAAAAAACGACTAGCGCAAAAGGTGAACCCGTGAGCATTGTATCATTGTCAAAGCTTTCAATTGTGACACCTATTAATAGCAAAAATGCGGTCCTTGACAAGCTTCAAACAATGGGATGCATGCACCTTATCTCGTTAACAAAACAAGTGTCACAGAGTGACGCTCTGCAAGATATCGATATCGAACAAATTCAGCTGGTCATTCGATTCTTAGATGAGTCAGGCCGCCGAAGGAGTCAAACTACTCGCGAACAAGAGTTTAATGTTTTGGCGTTCATAACACGTACGCTTGAATTGAAAGAAAAATTGCGTTTGGCGTGTGAAGAAAAAGAAAAGGTGACGAAAAAAATAGAACTTTATCAACCATGGGGTGATTTTGAATTCCCTCCAGTTTCTGAACTTAAGGATCTTAAATTTTGGTTTTATGTACTCCCTGTTAATTCTCAAGATGAACTACAAGCTGTCGAATTTCCATGGCAAATTATCAGGAAAGATAATCGTTTCATATACGTAATTGTAATTTCAAAAGAAGAGCCAAGGGCTGACTTATTCTCTATTGAAAGAAGTCATTTAGGAGAAAGTTCATTAGCAAAACTTAAGCTTCATCTAGAAGACATTAACATTGAAATAGACGAGTTAAATCTGCAGCGTGAGGCATTAACCAAATATCGTTATCTTTTGTCACTGCATCTAAATGAAGCATGGAATCGTTTATCTATGGAAAAAGCAAAAGCATGTACTTTGGATACTGATGGGACTGCCATAATACAAGGGTGGGTGGCGTCTCATCGAGTAACTGAGATAGAGATGACGTTAAAACCATTTCATTGCGCGCTGATAATAGAGTCACCTGATCCCAATGAGTTACCACCCACACTAATTGAACAACCCCAGCCTATAGCAGCAGCAAAATACTTATCACTTTTTTATCAAGTGCCAAACTATAGAAGTTGGGATCCAAGTCGATTGCTTTTTGTATTTTTCTCACTATTTTTTTCCATGATTTTAGCCGATGCTGGTTATGGATTAATTCTATTACTATGCATTTTTGCATTTCGTAAAAAGCTAAATGCAAGAGAGAATGGTAAGTCAATCGTATTGATGGGAGCGGTTTTAAGCACTGCGACGATTGTCTACGGTGCGCTTGTAGGAAGTTATTTCGGTGTATCACCTTCGTCTGGCTCAGTTTTAAGTTATGTTAAAGTTTTAGACTTACATAATTTCGATGTCATGATGCAGCTCTCGATCATAATAGGTGCACTTCATATTTGCCTAGCTAACTTTTTCTTATTTTTATCCAGTCATTCTAAGTCTTTTCAGTTATCCAGAGCAGGGTGGATTATGATCACCCTATCAGGCGTAATTCATTGGTTATTTTTTAATGAAGAAACGCTTCAAATTCTTTCTTCTGTTGGATTTGGACTTGGTATATTTTTGGTCATAGCGTTCACTTCAAGTAGACCAATCAAATCATCGTTGGATTTTCTAATACGACTCAAAGAAGGCGTATTTAGCGTTGCTAATTTGATGTCTCTTTTTGGTGATGTACTTAGTTATATGCGACTATTTGCGCTTGGACTTGCAAGTGCATCTTTAGCAATAACATTTAATCACCTCGCGATTGATGCATATAACTCCATTCCTGGTGTTGGTCTGATGCTCGCTATACTCATAATACTCGTCGGCCATTTCCTAAATCTTTGTCTATCGTTAATTGGCGGGGTCATTCATGGGCTCAGATTGAATTTTATCGAGTTTTATAAATGGGGCTTGCCTGAAGAAGGACAAGCGTTTAAGGCTTTTTCAAAAAAGGAACTAACTAGATGAATGAATGGATCTTGGCGTTAGGTTGGTTGGGTATTTATGCCCCAATGGCATTTGGCGCAATTGGTAGTGCAATAGGATGCAGTATTGCAGGTCAAGCAAGCATTGGCGCCATGTTAGAGACTGATGGTGGATATGGACGCTATATTGGAATTTCTGCTTTCCCGTCAACGCTTGTGATTTATGGGATCGTGATCATGTTCACATTAGAACGTGACGTGACAACGAGCAATTCCGGTGCATTATTTGGTGTTGGACTATTGTCTGGATTGGCTCTCTTATTTTCAGGTATATGGCAGGGGCGCGCATGCGCATCGAGTATTAATGCTTCTAAAGAAAAACCAGACATCTTTACACTGTCTCTTGCACCGGCAGCCATCATAGAGGGCTTTGCAGTCTTTGCTTTCGTGTTTGCCCTGGTTATTAGCGGAAATATTTGAGGGAGCGGCGAATGAATGGTCAAAAACACAGTCAGCATCTTGTTTCCAAGGGAGTTGATGAGCTTATTGAAAAGCTCAAAAACGACGGGATAAAAAGAGGAGAAAAAGAAGCCGCTAAAATAATCAAACATGCTGAATTAAACGCTGAAACAATCATAGAGAGGGCGAATGAAGAAGCTGCACACATTCGGGATAAAGCGAAAAATGAGGCGAGTCATTTTCAAAAAGCGGGAACAGAAGCTGTAAAAACAGCAATGCGAGATGCAGTCCTACAACTTAAAACGGAACTAACAAATGAATTTGGCAGAGAGACGAAGAATTTGGTCAATGCATCATTGGTTGAATCAGAAACAATTAAACAAATCATCTTAGAATTGGTGGGGAAGTTAGCCAAAGAGACAAATACCAGAGAAGTTCAGCAAGTCAAAATACTCTTGCCCAAAAAATTTTTAGATTTAGACGAATTGCGAAATAAATCGGAAACGTTAAGCAACGATGAGTTGGTGAATATGGTATTTGGTATCACCAGCACAATGTTGCGAAAAGGCGTTGAATTTCAGTTTGACAAAAACAACGAGATTGAAAACGGTTTGCGGGTTGTACTTAAAGACAACAACATAGAGTTGGATCTTTCTGATGAAGCAATCACAAATCACTTGTTACTTCATTTGCAGCCGCGCTTTAGGGCAATTTTAGAAGGTATTATCCGGTAAGACCTACCGTGCTCAAATAAAAAAGGAATTCAAAGGGTGAGCAACAACCAAGACAAATATGTTTCATTGATGGCTAGTTTTCCTCGAATCAATAGCCCTTTTCAGGAGGAGCCTAAACCGATGTCACACTTAAAGCTGCATCGAAGGCTGTCTTGTCTAACCTCAAAGGACAGAGAGCTATTGCATGCGGTTGAGCATTGTGTTGCTTATGCACCTTATTCTGTTGATGTAAGTGATATGCAGAATTGGGCTTACCAAAGTAAACAGGAATTTGAGTATTTACACAATATAGATTTAAGAATTGTTTTGGAGAGCATTTTTAACCTGCGTGTTGTAGTAAGGGCCCTTAAATATAAAAACCAAGACTTACCAAACACAGTGATAGATCACTGGGCATTTGGACGGTTCTCAAAAAGAGTAAAACTTGATTGGCATAAACCTTTGTTTGGATTTGCAAATGTTATTCCTTGGATAAAAGAGGCAGAACAAATGATTGAGAAGCAAGATACGTTAGATTTGGAACACCTCATGATTGCTCAAGAGTTTCTCATTCTTAAACGCGCAGCATCAAAACACTGCTTTTCAATAGAAGCCGTAATCTTATATTTTTTGAAATGGCGTTTGTTTACTTATGTTGCAAAGATAAATGGAGAAGAGGCATTAGAGCACTTTCAGAAACATGTCGATTTGATTCTAGAAAATAATGGGGTATCTCAATGTCAAACAGCTTAAAAACGCAAGCCTACATCTCTGTAACGGGTGTCCAAGATGATATTGTCGAAGTGTCTTTAACCAAATACGGCATAGATAAAAAAGTACAATTAATAAAAAATGAAGTTATCTATATTTTACCTTCAAAGAAAGGCGAAAAAGGGCGACAGGAGAAACTTCAAGCTGAAATTCTTCGCGTTCAAGGTAATAAAGCGGATGCACAAGTATATGAAGATACAATAGGAATTGCTGTCGGAGACACTGTTGAAAAGACAGATAATTTACTCTCTGTTGAACTAGGTCCGGGGCTCTTGGGGCAAGTCTATGATGGACTTCAAAACCCACTGCCCGAAATTGCAGCCGAATTTGGAACATTCTTGCCAAGAGGTACAAAAAAATCCCCGTTGAACGTTAAAAAGAAATGGGCATTTCAACCCGTAATTAAAGCAGGTGAGACCGTGGTTGCGGGTGATGTTTTAGGAAAATGTACTGAGGGTCGAATACAGCACAGTATAATGGTACCGTTCGATTTTCAGGACAAACATGAAGTTATATGGATTTCGGAGGGAAATTTTACTACGCAAGATGTGATTGCACTGTTGAAAGATACGGATGGTACTGAGTACGAAATTAAACTCTCACAACGATGGCCAATTAGAATTCCAATTAATCAAGCGCTTATAAAGTCAGGTATTTGTCATCAAGAATATCCATCGGAACCATTAATTACGACACAACGATTGATTGATACATTTTTTCCTATTGCAAGAGGGGGAACGGCTTGCATCCCTGGCCCATTTGGTGCAGGTAAAACCGTTTTACAAAATCTCATTTCACGACATTCTTCGGTAGATATTGTCGTTGTCGTCGCATGTGGGGAGCGCGCGGGCGAGGTAGTGGAAACTATTAACGAATTTCCAAGAATTGTGGATCCGCAAACAGGCGGTACGCTGATGGACAGAACAATTATTATTTGTAATACGTCTTCGATGCCCGTTGCAGCGAGAGAGGCTTCGATATATACAGGGATAACAATAGGAGAATACTTTCAACAAATGGGACTTAATGTGCTTTTGATTGCAGATTCTACCTCAAGATGGGCACAGGCAATCAGAGAAACATCCGGACGCTTGGAAGAGATTCCTGGGGAAGAAGGTTATCCAGCTTATTTGGGTTCATATATTAAAGCGCTATATGAAAGGGCAGGTCTGATAAAGACAAACAATGGAAATTTAGGCAGTCTCACTATGATTGGAACAGTCTCTCCTGCAGGAGGTAATTTTGACGAACCGGTAACGCAGTCGACACTGTCAACTGTCAAATGCTTCTTAGGGTTATCAGCTGATAGAGCATATAAACGCTTCTACCCAGCAGTTGATCCTCTTTTATCATGGTCGCGATATCCAGACCAATTAGCAAATTGGTTCGAGAATTATCATCAACGAGGATGGATGACAAAGGTCAATAGACTGCAAGACTTATTGATAAGTGGTGATTCTGTTCAAAAAATGATGCAAGTAACTGGTCAGGAGGGAGTATCGCTGATGGACTATATTGATTATCAAAAAGCGATGTTTGTAGATCTCGTTTATTTACAACAGGATGCTTTTGATCCGGTTGATTCCTCTAATACACTCGAGCGACAAGCTTCTTTATTTGAGTTAGTATATAAATTTGCGGTTAAAGACTACAATTTTAATAGTAAAGAAACAGCCAGAGTTTTCTTCACAGAATTGTCAGACAAAATGAAAAATCTGAATTATGCAGCAACACAGAGTGCAGAGTATAAGCAGATAAAGGCAGAAATTATTTCATTGTTTTAAGTATTATCTTGTTCAGGCAAGAAGAACTCCACTCATGTCATTAGAAATCTATCCAAAACATATTTAGGAGCTTAATAGGCGACACTTTTGGCTCAAGCCTATTTAAACGTCAATAGTCCTTTCCCATAGCTTCTATCAAATTAAACGAGCGGTCCTTATCTCGCAGAAAGCTATGCATGCTATTAAAAAACGGCAGCTCCAAATCTGATCTTAATCAATAAATGACATGTGATGAATATCATTATGTATCATATTTAGCTATATTATATGTGCAGGTACAGAAAAATTAGGAGCTCATCATGAAAACGCAAATGAAATATCTATGCACGGCTGGCGTTCTATTAACACTTCTTTCTACTTTATGTAGCGCTAATAGCAATACCAACTTATTGGTAGATGATTATAACATTTTGACATCTACCGCCTATGCAACATCGTATAATGCTGAACATAAGAATGATGTAATAGCGGATATGGATACTGAAGGTTGTCTCCTTACACCGACAAATGTCTTAAGTTCCGAGTTATATGTTGAATCGCTTTCATATCATGATAAAGGATTATCTTATGGTCCTGACGCAGAAGGGCTTGTTATTGAAGGTAAATTAACGTCAAGTTGTCTTGTTCCAGCTGCGGACAAATGAAATACACATTTTAAACCGTGAATATATAAAATGTTAGTTATTGATTTTAGGTTTAAGAGAACAGCCGAAACACATCACTTAGAGAGTTACTGATGTTGAAATAGTAGTAGGGTTGTATGACCATTCAACAAAAGTAACTCTCAGTATTTTTAAGGTAATTTGCATCAACCCTGAGTTAAGGGCAATCAAGAAGTTAAATAGATAAATCTCTTTGCTGTGAGTTACCGGCTGAGTGGTTGCTATACTTGCTGGAAGTGTAGATTGACTAAAAACTATCATACTTAAAAAAAGTATCATACTAAACAAAAAACTTTCATACTTTTTATGGTCTTGAAGTATTTGTTTGATGACACGTTTACCAATTGAACTCACACGACAAACCGGTCATTGGCCATTTATTACATGATGAGCAGAAAATCACAAAGTGGACTTTCATCAACCAAATATTCAGTATTCGCCTTTGTTTGAAAAGGAGACGTTCAGAGAAGTAAATTAGTTGGATTGATCGTTCACTTTCGATCGAACCGAGAGGTGACTATTACAATAATCACTTTTGATATTGTGCTTTACATTAGAAGGCTCTCGATAAGCGTTTGGATTACTGCGTCGAAAGGAATTTCTTTACAGACTTTCCCGCTATTTTAGCGACTGACTTCGGCTTTATATTTTGCAACTTTGCAATTCGACCAATTTGACCTTCAAGCAGAGCAAGGAGCCATTCAGCAGACAACTCATTTGAAAGTGTCTTGTTGATTTGCCCCAGTTTTTTCCCTTCATTGATTGCTTTGGCAAATACGTCTTTTATGTACATGTCATTATGTTTAACTTTCTCGGCTAAGACTTCATTACGAAGCGACTCTGCGTAAACTTCCGCCTCTAATCTCGCCTTATTTTCATCTGTGTTTTGAATGATATAGGTAACTAACTCAACAAGACCTTTTAACTTATCTCTTGAGCTACTGAGATGCTTTCCCATCTCTTCCATGGAAGCTCTCTCATCGTCGACCATGCAGTTGATAATTTCTTCTTTACCCCGGAAGTAAGTGTATGCAGCACCTGCGCTAATATCCGCTTTTTGGAGTATTTGGCGCATAGATGTTTTATGAAATCCATTTTCGATGAAGCAAGCTTTTGAAGCCTCAATTATTTGCCTCCGTCTTTTTTCATGAAGAGAAGTATCTTTTGTTCTTGCCACTTGACTACCAATACTTAATTGCCAGATAATAAAACGAACATTCGTTCTATTTATAACACTGAGTTACGAAACGCTTATCATCGCTAAGTGTAGACGATATGAATTTAAAGCTCTAGAGCTGTCTTTAGCGCCTCATGATGTCATAAAGCGATGATTCCCGTGAAAGTTACTAATCATTCTTGAAAGGATCTTCTCATGTTTTTTGATCTGCGTTTATCTAAAAATGCCATAATTTCCTCAGCTGCAATACTATTCTTAATAATCCTTCCAAGTGATGAAGCACTCGCTTCTTCCGGACTGTTTGTTCACGCTGAACAGGTCAAGACAGGACAAGTCACAGAAATTCTTTACGCCGATGGAATTGCTCACGCTATTGTAAGAGAGCACCTATTGTTTGAGGGTGCTGGAAGAGTCGCATTTCTCAAATCAAATGATGATGGTAGCCCTCTACGAGAAGGCGCTGTCGTAGAAAAAGGAGAGTTATTAGCTGAGCTTGACCGTCGAATTGATGATGCAAACGTGCGCGCTGCTAGAGCCGAACTGGATACTTTTCGAGCGGTGTTAAGAAACGCAACATCTGAATACGAAAAAGCAAAACGGTTGAAAAAAGCCAATGCTATTCAAGAGGGTCGGTTTGACGCGATTGAAACTGCATACCGACAGGCACTCGCTGATGTGCGAGCATCAGAAGCTCGTTCAGACCAGGCGATTGTTGGCATATCACAGTTACAAATACGCGCACCATTTGATGGGGTCATTTCGTTTATTAATGTACGAGAAGGGGATTTCTTCAGTCCTGAGATGATGAGTTCACGGTCATCCGCAACGGCAACACCCATCGTCATAATGCAGCCGAATACATTTGAAATTATAACGGAGCTTCCAGTCTCGACATCCAAGCGAGTGCAGCCGGGCCAGACTGCATTCATTGTCGATGCCGGCACACTAGCTCATGCACAAGAGTTTGGGAACAGTTATGACGTGAGCTCTCAATTGAGTTCATTAACCGTCACCGGAAGCATAAGTGCAATAAGTCCTTCAATAGATCCACTGTCCCGGTCCGTCAGAGCACGAGTAATGGTAAATGCAGAAGAGTCCCCCCTTATCGATGGCGGTTACACGACCGTATGGATTGTGACTAACCAGAAAGACAACGTAGTGGTTATGCCTATCGAAGCATTATTGCACAGAGATGATGAGAATTATGTCTTTGTGATTGAACCTACCACTATGGAAGTTGAAAAACGTATTATTACTATCGGTCTGATGGGAGAAGAAGGAATTGAGGTCACCGATGGCTTATCACCTGAGGATTGGGTGGTAACAAAAGGACGCTATCGACTTGCTAACGGCATGCTTGTTCGCGCTGATCTCAACAAAATGGGCGGATGATCATGTCAATACAACACCGTTGGTTACCCTATTTTTTTGCCAAAACCACATTTGCCAAGCTTCTTTTACTTACCATATTAATATTAGGGTATGTCTCTTACACAGAATTGACAAAAGAAACCATACCTGATTTGGAGGTTGGTGTTGGTATCATATTCACTGAATGGGATGAAGGCGATCCACAGGCGATTGAACAACGGATCACAAATAAAATTGAGAAAGAGCTAAAGAGCTTAAAGGGGCTACGTCGCATTCAAAGCGGCTCTTATACTGGCTTATCCATCATTGTTGTTGAGTTTAAAGCAAACATTAAACAAGCAGATGCAATGACGCAATTGCGTGCGAAAGTGGCGGCCGCCGAGGGTGAAATACCCAGAGGTGCGA